>CAZEJZ010000243.1:0-5113 GCA_964512415.1 uncultured Opitutaceae bacterium | reverse complement strand
GGTGCCGGCCGCGGTGGACGATCCGTCCACGTTGAAGCGGCTGCTTTCGACGCGCGTGCATCTCGCCCTTTACCTAGCGGACGACGAAAAGGCGGTCTCCACCGCGGCTTGGATCCGCAGCCTGCAACCCAATGGTGCGGAACGCGCCTTTGTCGGCCTGACCACGCTGGCTTCGGTCGCCGCGCGCCGAACGAATCCGGGTGCTGCGCCCCAGGAGCGGCGTTATCGGGAAACGTTCCGGCGGGAACTGTCCCGGCAACTCGAAGCCCTGCCGGCGACCCCGGAGATCGTGGCGATGCTTCGCGCCCAGCGGGAGAAGATTGCCGCGATCAACGAAGCGGCGCTGCTTGCGGAGGCGCGTGATATCATCGCGCCGTTACTGGCACACCCGGGGTACTGCGGGCTTGAAGGCGCGGACCAATTGGTGCGCATCCGTCATCGGCTTATCGGCATTGTGCCGGTTCGCGCCGAGACGCTGGCGGCGCTGGACGCGGCCATTGTGGCGCGTGCCGGGCCCTGAGAAAAATTCAAGCCGCGCGGCTCTTCAGTGACGTCCGATACGTGGCCGATCCGGACGCTGGAGGGAGATCGAAACTCCCCGCTCCTCAACCCACGCCACCGCGTTCGAAGTCACGGCTCGAGTAGCGGGCGTAGGTGAAGAGCATGATCAGCCCGGCGAGAAAGAAAGCGCCCGAGATGGCGGCGAAGACCGCCCCGAGCCCGACGCCGCCTTTGAGGAACCCGGCAAGAAGGACGCCGCATCCGCCTGACGCTGTCCCGCAGGCGTTCATCAGTCCGATACCCGTTGACCGGAACTGCGGCGGTACGACCTCGCAGAGGGTGGGATGGTCGTTGGCTTGGCCCAACCCACGCAGGAACGAGAAGCAAGCGATTCCGGCGGCCATGACGGCGAAGCTGGGCTTGCCCAGGAAGAGAAGCAGAAACGGCGCAGCGACGAGGTAGGCGGCGCCGTAGAGGAGCACGCGACGATGGCGCAATCGGCCGGCGACGCGGTCCGAGAACCATCCGCCGACGGCGAGTCCGGTCATGACCGAGATCTGCAGCATAAAGGTTCCCGAGAATCCTGCAGCCGCGAGTGACATGCCGTAGGTCTCGCGCAGGTAGAGGGGAAGCCAGCTGAAGAAGATCCACATGCCCATTCCGGAGAGCATGGACTCGCAAACCATCGCCCAGTAAGTGGGCACACGCATCAGGACCCGAACTGCGGCGCCGAGGGTTGGCCGGGCGGACGTTGGCGCTGGCGATGGGCCCGAGAGGAACGACCGAGAGACCAAGGCGAGAACGATGCCGATGAGGCCGAAGACGATAAAGCCGGATCGCCATCCGTAGAGCTGCGCCAGCCAGCCTGCGGCCGAGCCGCCGGCGACCATGCCGGCGTTGATGCCTACAGCCATGAGGCTCATCGCGCGCGCACGGGTCTCAGAATGGTGCTGCGCGAGTAACGCATACGCCGCGGGAAAGAACAGGCACTCCGCGAGTCCGAGAGCGATGCGCAGTCCCAGCAGGGTCGGGAAATCATGGGCCAGCCCCGTGAGCACGGTCACGATGCTCCACCCCAGCAGACTCAAGCGCACAAGGCGGGCTCGCGACCATCGGTCCGCCAGGTTGCCAGCGAAGATCGATCCGAGGGCGTAGCTCCACAGGAAGAAGGAGCCCAGCATGCCGAGAGCTACGTCCGAGAGCGAGAGGTCGACACGGACCGCGGACAAAACCGCTGACATCGCTGCTCGATCCGCGAAGTTCATCGCCGCCGCGCCCGCGAGGAACAGCGTCATCCGCCAACGGAACGCATCGGAGTGATCTGGGTTCGCGGCGCCGGACGGGGGAGAGGACATGCTCGGTGATCCAGAGAGGGTTGGGGAAGAGGCAACCCAAACCGCTCGTCGACGGTGGCGCAATCCCGACCCCGAGGTCCGTAAAGAGTACCAGTGCCGCCGGGGCGACTGGCGTTCGAAGGGCTACTTACGCACCCAGGAGGACTCGCCGGCACTCACCGGATCGCGGTCGCCGGTGGTGGGCGGTTCGTGGAAAGGAAGCTGGCCCACCTCGTCGATCAACTGCTGGTTCGGTCCTCCGACCGTGCGGCCGAACTCCGCGCCTTGGGCCGCCAGCGTGTCCTGAAGCAGCGAGATCGGCACCGCGCGGACGGACTTGCCTGACTTCACGGCGAGGGCGGCAGCCGTGCCGGCGGCCTGACCTTGACCCTGACAGATCGGGACGACGCGCGTCGACGCGACGGCCTCGTGGGTGGCGGAGAGACACTTGCCCGCCATCATCAACCCCTCGACGTCGCGGGCGATCAGGCTGCGGATCGGAATCGTGTAGGCCCGGACATTCTGCGAGTCGACCCACGTGCCGGCGGGACGGTGAATGTCGATGTGGTAGCCGCCCATGCTCACGGCGTCCTCGAAGACGCGGCCGGCCACGAGATCCTCGGCGGTGAGGAGGTAGTCGCCCATGATGCGACGGCTCTCGCGCACTCCGAGCATCGGAGCGATCTCCCGGAGGTGCGACTCCTCAAATCCCGGGACGTACTTGCGGAAGAAGTTCACGAGAACCGGAATCTGCTCGTAGACCTTCGCGTAGGCGTCGGTGAGGCTGCGCACGTCGGTCGGATCGAGGCCGAGAACCCGGGTCATGACGACGAGGTATTCGTCAGCGCGGTGAAGTTTCACGCCGACGACGCGGGACTGGGGAACGTCGAAGTCGCCTGCGGCGCGGGCCTTCTCGATCAGCTTCGCGTAGCCGCCGCAGATGATCAGGTTGAGGCGGTCGATCCGTCGCATCATCTTCTCGCGCAGTTCCGGATAAGGCGCGATCCACTCGCGATAGTTGATCGCCGGATCCTTGCAGCCGGCAATGAACCGCTCGCGGCTGACGCCACCGAGCTTGAAGACCAGCGTCGGCGCCTGGACAAGGCCGTCTGCGGTCCGCCCCTTCTCCCACTTCACGCCGCCGCGCGCGGCGACGTCGCCGTCGCCGCTGCAGTCGATGGTGACGTCGGCCTCGATCCTGACCCGGCCGGATTTCGTCTCGACGATCACGCCGCGAATCCGATCTCCCTCGCGAATCGTGTCGGCCACGACGGAGTGGAGCATCAGCCGGACCCCAGCCTCGCGCATGAGCTGCATCAGGAGGATCTTCCACCAGTGCGAGTCCACGCCGATCGCCGAGGCGCACTTCGGATCGAACTCATGAGCGGATGCCGCCCCCATCGCTTGGAGGCGTCGGCAAAACTCCAAGGGTATGCCCTTGACGATGAGCCGGTAGTCGCGGTCGTGGAAGCCCAGCCACGGCAGCGTGGCGGAGATGCCGCCGAGAAATCCGGCGCTTTCGACGAGGATTGTCTCGGCGCCGTTGCGGGCGGCGGCGAGAGCGGCGGTTTGGCCGGCGGCGCCGGAACCGATCACGAGGACTTGAGTGCGAAGAGTGGACATGGATGCGGGAGATGAAGTCGGATGGAGGCTGCCGCGGGGGAGCGTCGCCGAGAGGCAACCGGGATACTAGGTAGCAGGATAGTAACGGCTTTGATCTGAACTCAGCGGCACATTGATCGAGCAAGAATTCGCAACCAAGTGCTGAGTTGATTCATTCATAGTATAAAAGTAACAATGCATCCATGGGCGATTCCCGGTCAGACTTCCTTAAGCGTAGCGACTCGATCTTGGGTGAGGGTGGTTTGGTGCGGTTGACCCGGGCGGATGAGGTGGGTCATGCGGGCATGCCCCGTGATGCGTCGCTGATGGAGCATGCACGGTTGATCGTCGCGCTGGAGGGTACGGTGGAGTTCGAGCGGCGGCGGGGTGGGCGCAGGGTGGTCGAGCCGCTGACGACTCGGGAGGCACTCTTTGTCGCCCCGGGCCGGTGGGTGCGTGCCAGAGCATGGGGACCGTACACTTCGATGGGGATCGTGTTTTATCGCGACCTGACGCGCTTCTACCTGATGAAGGGGAAGCCGGCGCGGGACGGTCATCCCGGCACGCCGGTCGAGACCCACGTGGTGCCGGTTGGACTCGGTGAGGAAGGGAGGGCGCTGGTCCGACTGCTGACGGGCCCCGCGCCGCTGGGGGAGGAGCGTTTCTTCCGCAATGTGGCGGAGTGTCTGCTCACGCTGTCGCGTGAACTCCTCGCCGGTCCCGCGGTCGGTCCCGAAGGCGGAAAGGCCCGTTCCTCGTGGCAGGCGGCATGTGACTTCGTGATGGAGAACCTGCACCGGCCGCTGAGTCGCAAGGAGGTGGCGAGGCACCTTGGCATGCACCCGAACCACGTCTCCCGGCTTTTCGCGCAGTTCGGGCAGGCGGGGTTCAGCGACTACCTGACGGCGCGCCGAGTGGAGCGTGCGCGGCTGTTGTTGGCCGATCCTCGCATGCACGTTTCGGAGGTCGCGCGGCTGAGCGGCTTCACGAGCGCCAACTACTTCGCTCGGGTCTACCGCGCCCGCACCGGGCGGCCGCCGACGGTGGAGCGGAGCCTGCGCTGACGGGCGAGCGCGACGAACCGGTGAAGTCGCGCGGAAGTGCCGTCAACGCCCGCCCGGGCTCACCGGCGCCACGCTTCCCCGAAGTAGTAGGTGTCGGCGTCCTGGAGCTCCTGCTTGTGGTGGCTGAAGTGGGAACGTCCGGTCTCGCGGAAGCCGGCCGGCCAGTCGAGTTCCACCCCGAGCCGGATGAGTTCGCGCTGGAAGTCGGCGAGTTGTGAGGAGGTCGCGCGGACCTGCCGGGGCCGCAGACCGCGGGCGAGGCAGAAGGCGGCGAGTGCGCCGGCGGCTTCGCCGATGTTCCACTCGGAGGGGTGGAGTCGGAACGAGCCATTGGTCACCGCCGTGACGCCGAGGTTCTTGCACGCCGGCAGGAGGTTCTCGACCCGCACCGGGAGAAGTGCTCCGAGCGGAATCTGCTGAACCCAGTGCTTGCCGTGGTTGCTGGCGGTCATGCTGCCCTTTGCGCCGCGCTTCGCCGGTTTGTGGATGTCGATTCGGTAGCCGCTCAGTCCGACGCTGTCGGGATACTTCAGCGGACCGTTCTTAGCGGTCGGCTGATCATTGCGGAAGTGCTGCTCAAGAATCGTGAACTCGGCACGGATGCGGCGCGAC
>CAZEJZ010000242.1:0-5138 GCA_964512415.1 uncultured Opitutaceae bacterium | reverse complement strand
TGCACGACGATGGGTGCGGCAACGGACCTGCGGAACGCTGGCTTGCGCCGTTTCGTCGTCAACGCGGTGATCTGGCTCGCGGGCCAGCCCGTGCCGGCGGCGGCGGATGTCGAGCCGGTGGATCCGTATCATCCGGCTAACTACAGTTTCAACGCCTTCCGCATCGGGCTCCGTCCCGACGACTTCCGCCCCGGCGGTGTCGTGCCCGCCGGGGCACAGCGCATTTTCGACGGTCGCAGTCTCGGAGGCTGGCAGGGTGATCCCAAGCTTTGGACGGTGGAGGAGGGGGCGATCACCGGGCGGACCTCGGACGCCGCGCCGATCGAGCAGAATGCGTTCCTCGTGTGGAAGGGCGGGGTGGTCCGGAACTTCGAGCTGAGGCTGCAGTTCCGCTTCCGGGACGTGAACGAGAAGCGTACGGCGAATTCGGGCGTGCAGTACCGCAGCCGCGTCCTCGACACCGCGAAGGGCATCGTGGGTGGCTATCAGGCGGACATGGATGCGGCGGGGCGTTACGTGGGCATGCTGTACGAGGAGCGCGGGCGCGGAATCCTGGCCAAGCCGGGTGAGCGCGTCCGGCTTTCGCCGGCTCCGGCGGGTGGCAAGTTCGCACCGGAGGTGCTCGGGGCCTCGGCGCCCGCAGATGCGGTGGCCGCGGCGTTTCGCCTTGAGGATTGGAACGATCTCGTGATCACGGCGGTCGGAAACCGCCTCGTGCACCGCGTCAACGGCGTGGTCACGGCGGAGATCACGGACCTCGACCCGGCGGCGGCCGCGAGCGAAGGCGTGCTCGCGCTGCAACTGCACAAAGGGCCGGCGATGACGATCCAGTTCCGCAACCTCGGTCTGACTCTCCTGCCGTGATGCGCCGCCCCGTGCTTCGCGGCCTGGCGGCCGTCCTGCTGGCCGGTTGCGCCCTCGCGGCGGTGGCCGCGGAACCGGTGCGGAAGCCGCGACGGCCGCCCGAGCTGCCGCCCCTCGAAGCACCGGTCGCTGGGGATGCGGTCAAGACCGTCCCCGGCTTTCGTCTTGAGCTGCTGTACACCGTTCCGCGCGATGAGCAGGGCTCGTGGGTGGCGCTGACGGTGGACCCGCAGGGCCGACTGATCGCAGGGGACCAGTACGGCGACCTCTTTCGCATCCGCCCGCCGGCTTCCGGAAGCGGGGAGCGTGCGGTGGTCGAGCCGTTGCGCACGGGCTTGAAGGGGGCGCATGGCGTGCTCTACGCGCACGGCAGTCTCTACGTGGTGATCAATGAGTCGGAGCCCGGCGGCCTCTACCGCCTCCGCGACCTCGACGGTCAGGGCCGCTTCGGGCCCCCGGAGCTGATCCTTCCTCTCGACGGAGGCAAGGAGCACGGCCAGCACTCCGTGCTGGCGGGCCCCGACGGTCGCTCCCTTTACCTCATGAACGGCAACTTCACGGAGTTGCCGGGCAACCTGCGTTCGGCCGGACCGATCGCGTGGGGCGAAGATCACCTTCTGCCGCGGATGTGGGATCCGCGCGGGCACGCCAAGGAGCGCTATGCGCCGGGTGGTCACATCCTCCGCGTTGGACTCGACGGATCGAACCCCGAGTTGGTGTCGATGGGATTCCGAAACTGTTTTGATGCGGCCTTTGACCCTGAGGGCGAGCTGTTCGCCTACGACTCCGACATGGAGTGGGATCTTGGAACGCCGTGGTACGTGCCGACGCGCCTCAACCACGCGGTGCGAGGGGCTGACTTCGGCTGGCGGAGCGGCGCGGCCCGGCGCCCCGATTACTACGCTGACACCCTGGGCGCGGTGATCGACATCGGCCCGGGGTCGCCGACGGGGATGGTGTTCGGCACCGGGGCGCGCTTCCCGGCCCGTTACCAGCGCGCGCTCTTCATGGCCGACTGGACCTACGGAACCCTTTACGCCGTCCACCTGAGCACGGAAGGAGCGACGGTGACCGCCAAGGCCGAGGAGTTCCTCGCTGCGAAGCCGCTGCCACTCACCGATCTCGTGGTGAATCCGGCGGACGGCGCGCTCTACGTCGCGACCGGCGGACGCCGGACCCAGTCGGCGCTCTATCGCGTGACCTATGTCGGGGCGGAATCGACGACACCGGTCCCGGCGACCCAGCCCCGTCCGGAGGTCGAGCGCAGGCGCCGACTCGAGGCGCAGCAGGAGCCCGGTGCGGCGGGTGGCGATCTCACTGCGATTTGGTCGGCGCTCGCGGAGGAAGATCGCACGCTTCGCTTTGTGGCGCGGGTGGCGCTGGAGCACCAACCGACGGAGCTCTGGGGTGAGCGTGCACTGGCGGAGACGCATCCCCGTGCGGGCGTGGAGGCGTTGCTGGCGTTGGCGCGACGTGGCTCGGGCGGCGTGCGCGAGCGACTCTGGGCGGCCCTGGAGCGCCATGACATCGCATCCCGTCGTGGCGAGGAGCGGCGCAGCCTCCTGCGCGCCTGGGAACTGGCGTTCACCCGCTTGGGCGACCCGGACGCGGCGTTGCGCGACCGGTTGGCGGCGCGCTTGGTGGGCGTGTTTCCCACGGATGACCCCTTGGCCAACCGGGAGATCGCTGCGCTCTTGGTCTACTTGGAGTCGGCGGCCGCGCCCCAACTGCTCGTGCCCCTGCTGTCGGTGGCGGAACCACCGGAGGACACGACTCACATGCAGGCCCTGATCGCGCGAAACGACCGCTACGCGAAGGCGTTCGAGGCAAACGCCCGCAGCCGGCCGGATCGCCAGCAGATCGCTTACGCGACGGCTCTGCGACTGGCTCGCTCGGGTTGGACGCCTGCGCTGCACCGCGACTTCTTTGCGTGGATCAACCGCAGCAGCGAGTGGCGAGGCGGACTCAGCCTGCCAGGGTTCGTTCAGGCGATCCGCCGCGACGCACTGGCCGGGATAGCGGATCTGACCTTGCGCGCCGAACTTGACGCTGCGTCCAAGCCCCCGCCGGCGACCCTGACCGCGGCCGGTCTGCTGCCCCAGGGTCCGGGGCGGGACTACACGCTCGAGCAGGCGCTCGACGCCGTCTACCTGCCGTTGATTGGACGGGATTTCGAGCGCGGTCAGGCCATGTTCCAAGCCTTGGCGTGCGCGGCGTGTCATCGTTTCGGCGAGGTCGGCGGTGGCGTGGGCCCTGATCTCACCGGCGCCGGCAATCGCTACTCCGTGCGGGACCTCCTCCAGGCGATCGTCGAACCCTCGCACGTGATCAGCGACCAATACGGCAGTGAGATCTTCGAGCTGACCGATGGCTCCGCGCTGGCTGGGCGCGTTGTTGGCGAGGACGGCGACGCCCTCCTCGTCCTGACGAACCCCTTCGCTCCGGATGACACGACCCGCATCGCGCGGCAGACCGTAAAGGCGCGCCGCACGAATCCGGTGTCGCTCATGCCCGCTGGACTCATCAATTCGCTCAACGGCGGCGAACTTCAGGATCTGGTGGCTTACCTCGTGTCGGGCGGATCCCCGCGCGACCCGATGTTCCGACGTCTGAAAAACTGAAAATTCAGTCCGGCGAGAACTCTGTCGCCGGGCTTTACTTCAGCCGCTGCAGGGCTTCAATGGTGGTTGAGAAGCCGCTTCTACCCCATGCCGCGCCCCTTCATCCTCCGTGCCTCCTTGTGGAACTTCCAGCGTTTTTATGAAATTTCATCAAGACTTGGGCTGATCGGTGGGGTGAGCCTCGCCGTGTTTGCCTCGGGGTGTGATCGCCGCGAGGTGGGACGCGCCGTCGGCACTCCCGCGAAGCAAGGGGTGGGGGAGTCAGCGTCCGGATTCGCTGCCCCGGTGATTGCCGCGAAGGCAGAGGCGGGTGGAAAGCTGACCTTCAACGCGCATATTCAGCCGATTCTGGCGGAAAACTGCTATCACTGCCACGGGCCGGATCCCGGTTCGCGGAAGGCGGGATTGCGCTTGGATCGCGCCGAGTACGCGTTTCGGCCGCTCGAGAAGTCGGGGCCCGCGATCGTGCCTGGTCATCCGGAACGCAGCCCGTTGGTCCAGCGGATTGAGTCGACTGATGACCGGGACCGCATGCCGCCGCCGGAGGCGCACAAAACGCTGAAACCGGAGGATGTGGCGACGCTGCGGCGTTGGGTGGCGGAGGGGGCGGAGTACGAGGAGCATTGGGCGTTCATCGCCCCGCGTCGTCCGGCGGTGCCGCCCGCGGCGGCGGGCAAGGACGCGCTGAGTCCGATTGACGCCTTTGTCCGGGCGGCGCTCCCGGCGGCGGGGCTGGCGCCTTCCCCCGAGGCGGAACCGCGGGCGTTGCTGCGCCGGGTGACCTTCGACCTCACGGGCCTTCCTCCGACGCCGGAGGAGATGGAGCGGTTTCTCAATGACCGAGCTCCGGGGGCATACGAGCGCGCGGTGGACCGCCTGCTCGCGAGCCCGCGCTTCGGCGAGCACCGTGCGCGCTACTGGCTCGACTACGTTCGTTATGCCGACACGCACGGCATCCATTTCGACAACTACCGGGCGATCTGGCCTTACCGCGACTACGTTGTGGACGCTTTCAACCGCAACAAGCCCTTTGACCGCTTCGTGATCGAGCAGCTGGCGGGCGATCTTCTCCCGGCCCGTTCGATCGAGGAAGTGGTGGCGACCGGCATGATGCGGTGCAACATGACGACGAGCGAAGGGGGCACGATTCCGGAGGAGGTTTACGTGAACCAGACGCGCGACCGCGTGGAATTCTTTGGGGCAACGTTCCTCGGGCTCACGACGGGCTGCGCGGCCTGCCATGACCACAAGTTCGATCCCATCACGGCGCGCGACTTCTACGCCCTGGCGGCGTTTCTCGGTAACACCGCGGAGAGGCCCTGGGACTACAACATGCCGGACCCGCAGCCGGTGCTGCGGCTGCCGCCGCCGGAGCGGCGCGCCGACGTGGAGGCAGCGATCGCGGAGCGAGCCGATCTGCTGGCGAAGCTGGACGCACGTCGCGTCACGCTGCGGCAGCGGATGGCGGAATGGTTGGCTGCGGGCCACCGGCCCCAGCCGGTGGACGCCACCGGGCTCGAGGTGCGCCTGCGCTTCGATGAAGGCCGGGGTAACGTGGTGCGCAATTCCGCGCCCGCTGCGACCGTGGCGGAGTTCCGTGCGGACGTGAACCCCCTCATCTGGGGCGAGACCAACTGGGCGTGGGGAGGCATG
>CAZEJZ010000241.1:0-5145 GCA_964512415.1 uncultured Opitutaceae bacterium | reverse complement strand
CGCGCAGGAGGAGGGCGCGGTAGTTGGGCCGGTTGAAGGTGGCGTAGTAGTGGCCAGGCAACGACACGAAGGCGCGGTACGGGCGCTGGGCGCCCTCGAGGGTGCGCTCGTAGGTCCACATCTGCGGCTGGTAGTCGTAGACGCTGACCTTCTTGCCGCCGCCGGTAAGTTCGTCGGCGCGCTTCTGGGCGGCGGCGTTGCGGACGCCGGAGGCCTTCGGGGTGTAGGCGGCGGCGAGGACGCGGGCCTCGGGCTGGAGATCGAGGTCGTAGTAGATTTCGTCGTCCATGGCCCAGTTGGAGGCCCCGGTGGTGATCGGATGGACACGGTCGGTGAAGTACAGGTGGAGCGGGCCCTCGAGCCAGCGCGTGGTGCCGAAGCGCCACGATCCGCCGATGATCGTGCGGTACCAGTCGGGATCGCGGGAGACGGCGGCGGCGTGGATCACGACGATGCCGCCGCCGCGGCGCAGGAAGCCATCGAGTGCTTCGCGCTCGTCGCCCTTGGCGATGTTGCCGGCCTCGGGGGCGTTGAGGATGAGCACGTCGGTCTCCGCGAGTTCCTCGGCGGTCGGGAAGCGGGAGGCGCCGCGGGCGACGACCCCGCGCTCGGTGAGCAGGGTGGTCCACTCGGCGAGGAAGCGCGGATGATCGTGGGCGCCCGGACCGTGGGTCTTGGGCCCGGAGCGGATGAAGACCCGCAGCGGGGCGGCGCTGGCCGCCTGCGCGGCGAGGGCGGCGATCGCGGCGGCGAGGAGGAGTCCGGAAACGAGGCGGAGGAAGCGGGGCAGGGTCACGGGGAAAGAGGGAGAAAAGACGGAGAACGGCAGGAGGAGGATGTGCTTTGGCGCCGGATCGGCGTCACTGCAGCGTGGCGCAGGGTGGAAGCCCTTCGCGGATCGATGCCCACGGAGCCTGAGACGAGACGTCTTCGGGATCGGCGACGGCGGCAAGGTCGGCCGGCAAGGTGGCGGGGGAAAGGATGGCGAGGAAGACGAGCGCCTCGTCGTGGGGATTATAGGTTGCGTGGATCACGCCCGCAGGGATGTGGGCGATTTCCCCGGCGCGGAGGATGCGGTGGGTGTCGCCGACCCATTGCTCGGCGCGGCCGGACACGACGTAGATGATTTCCTCGCGGTGCGGGTGCCGGTGGAACGGGTGGCAGTGGTGGGGCGGCATGTGGGCGCGCACCAGCAGCAGTTTTTCGGCGGCGACGAGGTCCGGGCGGCAGAGCCAGTCGTTGTGGGTCCACGCGTTGGACTCGCGGGCGGCCTCGGTGAGGGTGACGAAGCGGCGGTCGGCGGGGTTCATGGGTCGGGGAAACGGTCTTGGGGTGAAGCGAAACCGCGCGCGGAGACTCCGCGCGGCGACGGGGTCCGCGACGGAGCGTGCGGCGAAACGAATGAAACGGACTAAACGGACGAAGCAGACAAAACCGACGAAACGGGCAAAGCTGGGGGCAGACTACGCGGACCGGCGGGCCGCGGGGGCCTTGAGTGACTTGAACGTACGGGTCAGGGAAGTGAGGGATTCCTCGACGCCCATGCGTTCCAGGCTGCTGGCGCCAACGAACCCGACGGCGTCGGTGCCCTCGAGCACGCGCTTGGCGTCGGCGGGCGTGTTGATCGGACCGCCGTGGCAGAGGAAGAAGATGTCGTTCCGCACCTGCCGGGCGGCGAGGATGATGTCCTGCGTGACCTTGAGCGTGTGCTCCCAACTGACCACGGCCTGGCGGACGCCGATGCTGCCGCCGACGGTGGTGCCGACGTGGGCGATGATGGCGTCGGCGCCGGCCTTGGCCATTTCGGCGGCCTCCTCGGGCGTGGCGACGTAGACGATGGAGAACAGGTCCATCTTCCGGGCGAGGGCGACCATCTCGTATTCCTTCCGCACGCTCATGCCGGTCTCCTCGAGCACTTGGCGGAAGTGTCCGTCGACGATGGTGTGGGTCGGGAAGTTGTTCACCCCGGAGAAGCCCATCTCCTTCACCTTGCCCAGCCAGTGCCACATGCGCCGGCGCGGGTCGGAGGCGTGGACGCCGCAGATGACCGGGACGTCCTCGACGACGGGGAGCACCTCGAACTCTCCGATCTCCATCGCGATGGCGTTGGCGTCGCCGTAGGCCATGAGCCCGCAGGTGGAGCCGTGGCCCATCATGCGGAAGCGCCCGCTGTTGTAGATGATGATGAGATCGGCGCCGCCGCGTTCGATGAACTTGGCGCTGATGCCGGTGCCGGCGCCGGCGGCGATGAGGGCATCGCCCTTGTCGAGTGTCGCCTGCAGGCGCGCACGCACTTCCTCGCGGGTGTACGGGTTACCTCGTCCAGTCCAAGGGTTGGGCATGGATCAATACGGTGACGCTCCGTGCGAAGGGGTAAAGCGCGGGTTTTCTTCGGCGCGGAAGAAATCGGCTTGAACGCGGCTCGCCCGCGGGCGGATTGTCGGCGGCGCCGGGTCGGCGCGGGCCGAACGTCCGGAACCCCTTCCGTTCCAACCCTGATTTCCCCCATGACCTCATCGTTCCTGCGGCGCATCGCTGCGCCGGTCTTGTCCCTCCTGACCCTCGCGCTCGCCGGTTCGCTGGTCGCGCAGACCTCGCCCGCGCCCGCTTCGGCGGCGGCGCCCGCGCCGAGCGGCGTGGCGCGGCTCGATCCCACGATGGGGGCGAGCCAAGGTGCGGCGGCGGCGCTGACCTGGCACGACGTCACCACCTGGGGGGTGGAAGGCCGCGAGTGGACGGAGCGTCCGCGCCTGCGCTGGTTCGATCGCTTCCCGGCGGAGGCGCAGAAGACGGTGACCGACAAGGTCTGGAACCTCAGCCGCGACTCGACCGGCATGGTGGTGCGCTTCCGCACCGACGCGTCCTCCATTCACGTGCATTACAAGCTGATGAAGGCCCAACTGGGCATGCCGCACATGCCGGCGACGGGCGTCAGCGGCGTGGATCTTTACGCTCGAAATACGAAAGGCGAGTGGCGCTGGGTGGGGGTGACGCGTCCGGACACGCAGGAAGTGAAGGTGGAAATCATCAAGGACCTCGCGCCCGGTCTCCGCGAGTACGCGGCTTACCTTCCGCTGTACAACGGCGTGGAGTCACTGAGCATCGGCGTGCCGGCGGGTGCGGCCTTTGAGGGCCTCGCGCCCCGCCCGCGTCCGATCGTCTTTTACGGCACCTCGATCACCCATGGCGCCTGCGCGTCGCGTCCCGGCATGGTGCACCCGGCGATTTTGGGCCGACGGTTCGACCTGCCGGTGGTGAATCTTGGTTTCTCGGGCAACGGACGAATGGATGCGGCGGTGGGCGCCTTCCTCGTCGACATCGACGCGGCGGTTTACGTGATCGACTGCCTCCCCAACATGGGACCGGGCGGCGTGACCGAGCGTACGGCGCCGCTCGTGCGGCAGATCCGCAAGTCCCGCCCGCACACCCCGATCGTGCTGGTGGAAGATCGCCGTTACACGAACGACTGGATCACGCCCGCCAAGGCGAAGTTCCACGACGAGAACCACGCCGCGCTGCGGGCCGCCTACGAAGGCCTCCTGCAGGAAGGCGTCAAGGGACTCTACTACATCGAGGGCGACCACCTGTACGGCGACGACAGCGAAGGTGCGACGGATGCCTCGCACGCCAATGACCTCGGCTTCATGCGCCAGGCCGCGGTGATGGAGCCGGTGCTCCGCGCGGCGCTGGCGGCCTCGCGCTGATTACGCGAAGGATTTCGGGCCGCCGTTCGCCTCGCGCGCGCGGCGGCCTTTTTCGTGCCCGCCGCGGGCCGGGCGCGGTCGGCGTCCTCATGCACTGGCGTGCGCGGCGCCGAACGATACCGTGCTCGCCAGCGGCTGCGCCAGCGTGGGACCGCCGCGCGCCGCGTCAGGTCAGGATCGGCTTCACCACGTTGCCGAACACGTCGGTGAGGCGGAACTGCCGTCCCTGGTAGCGGTAGGTGAGGCGGGTGTGGTCGACGCCGAACAAGTGGAGCATGGTGGCGTGCAGGTCGTGCACGCTGACCGGCTTGTCGACCGCCGCGTAGCCGAGTTCGTCGGTCCCACCGTAGCTCATGCCCCCGCGGATGGCGCCGCCGGCGAGCATGATCGAGAACCCCTTGATATGGTGGTCGCGCCCCTTGCCCTGGGCCATCGGCGTGCGTCCAAATTCTCCGCCCCAGACGATGAGGGTGTCGTCCCAGAGCCCGCGCTGCTTGAGGTCGCGGATGAGTGCGGCGGTGGGACGATCGACCTCCTCGGCCTTGTACTTCACGTGGGCGACGTCGTCGTGGTGATCCCAGTCGCGGTGGTAAAGCTGGATGAAGCGCACCCCGCGCTCGGCGAGACGCCGGGCGAGCAGGCAGTTGGCGGCGAACGTGCCCGGATCCTTGGCATCGGGGCCGTAGCGCTCGATGACGTGCGCCGGCTCGTCGGAGAAGTCGGTCACCTCCGGGACGCTGGCCTGCATCCGGAAGGCGAGCTCGTAGTTGGCGATCCGCGTGGCGATCTCGGCGTCGGCGCCGGCATGCTCGTGGAGGGCGCGGAGGCCGTCGAGGGCCCGGCGCCGGCTCTCCGCCGAGACGCCGGGGGGATTGCCGAGGTACAGGACCGGATCGCCCCCGGAGCGGAACCGGACACCCTGGTGCTGCGTGGGGAGGAACCCCGCGCCCCAGAGGTGCGACATCAGCGGCTGGCCGCCCTTGTTTTTCGTGATCAGGACGACGAACGAGGGGAGGTCGTCGCTCGACCGCCCCAGGCCGTAGTCGAGCCAGGCGCCGATGCTCGGCCGGCCCGGGATCTGCGACCCGCTCTGCATGAAGGTCACGCCGGGCCCGTGGTTGATGCTCTCGGTGTACATCCCCTTCACGAAACACAGCCGGTCGGCGACCGCGGCGGTGAACGGCAGGGCTTCGCTGAGCCACGCGCCCGACTGGCCGTAGCGCGCGAACTTCAGCGACGAGCCGACCATCGGGATCGAGCTCTGGTTGCCGCTCATCCCGGTGAGGCGCTGGCCGCCGCGGATGCTGTCGGGGAGCTGCTCGCCGGTCCGCGCCACCAGCTCCGGCTTGTGGTCGTACAGCTCCAGCTGCGACGGCCCGCCCGACTGGAAGAGGTAGATGACGCGCTTGGCGCGCGGCGCGAAATGGCAGCCGGCGGGGAT
>CAZEJZ010000240.1:0-5146 GCA_964512415.1 uncultured Opitutaceae bacterium | reverse complement strand
CCAAGGAGGTGATGTTCGCGCGCACGCTCGACGAGGTCCGCGCCTGGCGCACGCCCGCGCTGCGCTCCGGCCCCCTCGAAATCGGGGTGGTCGGCGACGTCGACCCCGCCGCCGCCATCGAGGCGGTCGCGGCGACGCTCGGCGCGCTGCCCGGCCGCAGCGAGCGCGGCGATGACTCCGCGCTGCGACAGGTCGCCTTCCCGAGCACGCCGTTCACGCGTTCCTACCAGATCGACTCCAAGCTCCAGAAGGGCCTCGCCCTGTTCTATTGGCCGACGACCGATGGAATCGACGCGCGGACAAGCCGCCGTCTCAACCTGCTCGCCAGTGTCCTGACCGATCGCTTGCGCCTGCGCCTGCGCGAAGACATGGGCGGCACCTACAGCCCGAGCGCCCGCAGTGTGGCGAGCGATACGTTTCCGGGCTACGGCTACCTGACCAGCGGCATCGACATCGACCCGGCGACCGCCGACCAGATCGCGGGGGCCGTGAGCGCGTTGAGCGGAGAGTTGCATCGTCAGGGAATCACCGAGGATGAACTCACGCGCGCCAAGCGTCCCGCGCTCACGTCCATCCGCGAGAGTGCGCGCACCAATGCATACTGGCTCTCCAGCGTGCTCGCCCGCGCGCAGGAGCGACCCGAGGTGCTCGCGTGGGCCCGCAACCGCGAGGCGGACGTGGCCAGCATCACCAAGGAGGAGATGGACCAGCTTGCCCGCGCGTACCTCGATCCGTCGCGCCTGTCGCGCGCCGTGGTCGTCCCCGCCGCCGCGCCGGCTCCGGCGCCCGCCCAACTCTCGGCAACCGCGCCGTAACACTCGGCCATCCGAACCCTTCCCGGTGCACGCCCTGCGCGAGGCCATTCTCCAGTTCGTCTCCACGCCCGGCTATCGGCCGACGGACGAGGCCGGCCTCGCCCGCGCCCTCGGGGTGTCGAAGAACCGCCGTCGCACCCTTACCCATACCGTCCGCCTGCTGCTGAGCACCGGCGCACTGCGCCGCGTGCAGGGCGACCGTCTCGCCCTCCCCGACGCGGCGAACCCCGTTGCCGACGAAGGTCTCGTCATCGGTCGGATCGCCTTCCGCGCCGGCGGCCACGCCCTCGTGACGCCCCGGCGCGCGATCAACGCACCGGGACCCGCGCCGCAGGCGTTCTTCGTCCCTGCCGAGGACACCGATGTCGCGCTGCACGGCGACATCGTGGCCATCCGGCCCTCCGTCGCCGGACGCGCGCGCGGCCGCGAGCGCGAGCGGCCCGGAGCCGAGCCGCGGGCCCGGGTCGTACGCGTGGTCGAACGCGCCCGCACCA
This sequence comes from uncultured Opitutaceae bacterium, assembly GCA_964512415.1. GTDB lineage: Bacteria > Verrucomicrobiota > Verrucomicrobiia > Opitutales > Opitutaceae > UBA6669. The sequence continues at coordinate 3,837 of CAZEJZ010000240.1, read as the reverse complement.
CCCTCGTCGGGCACCTCAAGACGATCCGGCATGCGTTCTACGTGACCCCGGACGATCCGCGCCTCGTGCACGACATTTCCGTGCCCGACCCGGCCAGCGGCCCCGAGCCGACGGCGGCCAAGCCGGGCGACAAGGTCGTGGTGCGCCTGCTCGAATGGCGCGAACGATCGCGCATTCCGGAGGGACGGGTGATCGAGCGGCTCGGCGAGATGTTCGCGCCGCGTGCCGAATTGGCGGGCGTCTACCGCAAGTTCAACCTCGCGGAGGCGTTTCCGGAGAGCGTCCTCGCCGAGGCCGCTGCGCTCCCCGCGACCGTCCCGCCGGAAGCCGCCGCCGGCCGCGAGGACTTCCGGTCGCTTCCGGTCCTGACGATCGATCCGGACGACGCCAAGGACTTCGACGATGCGCTGAGCTTCGAGGAACTGCCCGGTGGATCCCTGCGCATCGGCGTGCACATCGCGGACGTTTCGACCTACGTCCGCCCGGGCACGGCGCTCGACGCGGAGGCCCAGCGGCGCGGGAACTCGACCTACCTCGTCGGCACCGTGGTGCCCATGCTGCCGGAAAAGCTCTCCAACGGCCTCTGCTCCCTCGTCGAGGGACAGGACCGGCTCTGCCGGGCGGTCATCCTCACCTTCGACCGCAAGGGTCGGATCACGGAGACGCGCTTCGCCGCCACGGTCATCCGCAGCCGCAAGCGTCTCACTTACCGTCAGGCCTACGGGTTGCTCTTCACGGAAGATCTCGCGGCCATCCGTGCGCTCCCGCTTCCCGCCAAGCATGCCACCGGCTCGACGGGACGGGCGCTCTCCTCGCTCGACGACGCCGAACTGAACGAGCTGCAGCAGATCGTCCGTCGGCTCTGGCGCCTCGCCGAGGGCCTCCGGCGCAGCCGGATGGAGGCAGGCTCGCTCGATCTCGACATGCCCGAGGCCAAGATCTTCGTCGACGCCGAAGGTTTCGCGGAGCGCATCGAGCGGATCGAGCACGACGAAAGTCACCAGCTGATCGAGGAGTTCATGCTGGCTGCAAACGAGGCCGTGGCGCGAACGACCCGGGAGCAACGCCGCGCCTCGCTGTATCGCGTCCACGACGAACCCGACCCCGAGAAGCTCGGCGAGCTGCGCGAGTTGCTCGCCACGCTCGGCGTGTCGGCCGGGGATCTCACCCGGCGACCGGAAGTCGTGCGGCTGCTGGAACAGCTTCGGACTCATCCGCAGGGACACGCCCTGCGCACACAGCTCCTCCGCAGCCTGAAACGTGCCGCCTACCGCGCGTCGCCGGACGGCCACTACGGCCTCAACAAGAGCGACTACACGCACTTCACCTCGCCGATCCGCCGCTACTCGGATCTCGTGGTGCACCGCGTGCTCGCCGCTCTCCCGCGCGGGAACGCCGATGGCGCCGGCGCGGGCTATTCCCGCTCCGAGCTCGAGAGCCTCGGCGAGCATCTCAGCCTGACCGAGGCCAATTCCCAGGAGGCGGAGCGGGAGTCACAGAAGATCAAGCTGCTCGAGTTCTTCGAACGCGAACTCCACAAGCGCGTCCGCAGCCGCTTTCCCGCCCTGATCACGGACGTCCGGCCGCAGGGACTCTTCGTCGAGCTCACCGAGTCCATGGCCTACGGACTCATCAGCGCCAGCTCGCTCAGTGATGACACCTACCTGCCCTCCGCCGATGGCCGCGCCCTGGTCGGACGGCGCACCCGGCGACGCCTCGGGATCGGCTCCGTCGTCGAAGTCCGGGTCAGCGCCGTGGATCGCTTCAAGCGGCTGATCGACTTCCGCCTCGCCTGAGTCGATGCGGCTCCCTCACCGCCGGACGGTTCCTCTCTCTTCCATGGTCTCACACTACGACTTCGCTCCCCGCTTCACCGAGGCGTACCGCGCCGCGCAAGCGGCCTACCGCCGCGACCCGGGCCACGCCCTCGCCGCCATCACCGCCCAGAGCGGAGCTTGGCTGGCCGCCAACGGCCTCACGGTGCAGGCGCTTTTCGACTACGTCGACGACGAGGAACGCGGCGGCGCGCCGGGTATCGCCCGGGCCCTCACCATCGAGTCGGTGCGGCGCGATTACTTCTTCAACGTCCAGCAGGGACGGCCCAGCGATCGGTTGCTCGATCCCGCCACGCTGCCCGCCCCGGACGCACGGATCGACGGCATCGCGTGGCTGCCTCGCCTAGCCGTGAAGGCGCACGCGAAACTCCGGGGCGAGCTGCCTTCGTCGTTGATGTACGCCTGCGGCGGGGACCGCGGCTTCCTCGAGGAGCACGATCTCGACCCGGCTGAGTTCCTCTCCGCGGTGTGGCGGCACGACGGGAATCCGGCGGCGATCGCAGCGTGGATTCGTAACCGACAAAGCCATCCGGCCGGTTGACGGTCCACGGACCGCAGCTACGCTTTCTCCAACCCCTCCCACGATGACGTTCACCCTGCTCATCAACGGCCAGTCACGCACAGTTGACGCACCGGCCGACACCCCACTGCTGTGGATCCTCCGCGACCACCTCGACCTGGTTGGCACGAAATACGGCTGCGGCATGGGCGTCTGCGGTGCCTGCACCGTCCACGTCAACGGCGTGCCGATGCGGTCCTGCCAGATGCCGGTTTCGACGGCGGCTGGCGTGAAGATCACGACGATCGAGGGACTCTCCGCGGACGGTTCGCATCCGCTCCAGCGCGCGTGGGTCGAACAGGATGTCGCGCAGTGCGGCTACTGCCAGGCGGGCCAGATCATGACGGCGGCGGCGCTGTTGGCGGCCAATCCAAAGCCGTCCGACGGTGACATCGACAACGCGATGGCCGGCAACCTGTGTCGCTGCGCGACCTACCTCCGGATCCGATCGGGCATCCACCGGGCCGCCGAGTTGGCGACCGCGAAGGGAGGCGTGTCATGAGCGCGACTAGCCTTACCTCGCTGGGTCGAAGGGACTTCCTGCGATTCTCACTCCTGGGTGGCGGCGGACTCGTGCTGGCCACGCAGATTGACTTCTTCGGCGACGCCCAGGCTGCGGTCTCGGTCGCGGCTCCGTCCACCGACGGTGCCTCGCTGAATGCGTTCGTGCGCATCGCTCCCGACGGCACGGTCTCGATCGCCGCCCACACGCCGGAGTGTGGTCAAGGCGTGCGCACCTCCCTGCCCATGCTCGTGGCGGAGGAACTCGAGGTGAACTGGGAGGACATCCGCGTCGACATCGTGCCGCTGGACCCGGCCTACGGCGCGCAATTCGCCGGTGGCAGCACCGCGATGCCGCGCTGCTACACCCCGCTTCGACAGATGGGGGCGACCGCTCGCCTCATGCTCGTCGGAGCCGCCACCGCCCGCTGGGGCGTTCCGGTGTCCGAATGCCGCGCCTCCGGCGGTCGGGTACTTCATGCGGCCTCGGGTCGCTCGTTGTCCTCCCGCGAACTCGCCTCGGAGGCCGCGCTGCGCCCCGTGCCGGCAGCCAAGGATGTGCCCCTGAAGCCGGCTGCGGAGTTCCGGATCATCGGTCGCCGCATCTCCGGCATCGACAACGGAGCGATCGTCACCGGCCAGCGGCTGTTCGGCATCGACCAGAAGCTTCCTGGCATGCTCTACGCGGCCTACGAGAAATGCCCGGTGTTCGGCGGCCGCGTGATCAGTGCCAACCTCGCGGAGGTCAAGGCGCTGCCCGGCGTGCGGGACGCGTTCATCATTGAAGGCACCAAGAATCTCCTCGGCCTCGTCCCCGGTGTCGCGATCGTCGCTGACTCCACCTGGGCCGCCTTCAGCGCCCGGCGGAAGCTCCGGGTGAAGTGGGACGAGGGCCGGCACGCCAACGACAGTTGGGCCGGATTCTTGGAGCAGGCCGCGGCC
>CAZEJZ010000239.1:0-5185 GCA_964512415.1 uncultured Opitutaceae bacterium | reverse complement strand
TTCCATGCACTCTGACGGCTACTACTTCGGGACCACCCTCGCGAAACGCATCGAATACTTCGCGTTCCCGCGCACAGGGAGCCACTTCCTGTGGACGAGCCTGACGGGCATGCTCGACCTCGTCTTTTTCCCGAACCAATTCGTCGACAACCCGGAGGCCCGCCAACGCAACGACGAGCTGAACCCGCTCGCGACCTATGCGATGAAGCTGCGGGAAGACGGCGTGCCCTTCCAGCCCGTCTACATCGACGCCGCGCCGAACGGCGTCCACGGCACGCCGCGCCTCGGCGACCATCCGCTCCTCCTCCTGATCCGCGATCCCCATCCGACGATCTACAGCTGGTATCACACCTCGGTGGATCGCTGGGGCGCGAAGGTCGACGACGTCCCCGCTTGGATCGCCGAAGCCTACCGCGGCTACGCGAAGTTTTACGACGACGCGCTCGCGCTGCACCGCGCAAATCCCGCGCGCGTGCACCTCGTGCGCTTCGAGGAACTCAAGGCGAGCGCAACCGTCCTCGCCGGGGTCGCGGCGTTCATCGGCGTCCGGCCCAAGCTCTCCCCGGAGTTCGTCTTCGAGTGGACCCGGTTCGAGCGCATGACGCGCCCCGGCCAGCGCACCTTCTACCGCACCGGCGACAGCGTCACGTGGAAGGCCGACGCCCAGTGGCGCGACTGGCTGCGCGCCGCGGCGCCGGGGGATTTCTCGCGCTTCGGATATCCGGAGTCCACGTGACCGCCTCCGCCCCCGCCTCCGTCGGAGTGGCGGCCCCGCCGGCTCCGGAATCGTGGTTTCTCGAAGCCAACCGTTGCTGGTGCGGCGGCCGCGAGCATGGACCGAGCCCGTGCAGCGCGGAATACTTCGTCTGCGAACGCTGCGGCACGCACGTCTCCCGCCGCCGCCTCCTCCCAGATCGCGTCGCGGAATTCTACAGCCTTTCCGGTTACTGGCACGCCCGCCAGCGCGAGAAGGCGCATCCCACCCTGCTCGAACGCCGCGCCCTCCTCGAGCGGGACGGCCGGGTGGACCGCTGGGTGACGGCGATCGAGCGCCACGCCCTCGGTAATACGGGCGTCGCCGTCGAGATCGGCTGCGCCGAAGGCACCCTGCTCCTCCGCCTGCGCGACCGCGGCTGGACCGTCTGCGGCGTGGAGCCCGACGCCGCAACGGCGGCGGCGGTGACGGCGGCGACCGGGCTCGACGTGCGAGCGGGGGCGTTCCCGGACGTAACGATCCCGGACTGCGACCTCTTCGTCGCGTGCGATGTGCTGGAGCACGCCCTTGAGCCGCAGCGCCTCCTCGAGGCGGCGCACGCCCGCCTCCGTCCGGGCGGTCTCCTCTTCCTGCAACTCCCGCTCCTCGTCCCCGGTGAGGCGGACTTCGGCGGCATCACCCCAAAGGTTTTCGATCCCTGGGAGCACAGCTTCATCTTCAGCCGCACCTCGGTCGCGACCCTGCTCGCAGCCTGCGGCTTCGAGGTGCTCCAGAACGACGAAGCCTGGGTCCGCGCGCACGAATTCGTGGTCGCGCGCCGCCGCGAGCCGAAGCCCGGCGCCGCACGCCTCCTCGCGAATCTCCCGGAAATGTTCTCGCCGGAGTGGCGCGGCTTCATGGACGAGCTCAACGCCTTCGCGCGCCCGCTCGGCCTCCGGGAGTTCCACTCGTGGTCAAAGATCTGGGAGTACCCGGCACTCTGGCGGCAGGGCCTGGCCGACGTCCCGTGGTCGCGGGCCCGGCTGGTTGACATCGGTAGCGAACTCTCGGCACTCCCCTGGTGGCTGGCGACGCGAGGGGCCCGCGTCACGCTAATCGAGCGCAGCGCAAACTTCACCGGGCACTGGGAGTTCGTGCGACGTAAGCTCGGCGTAGCGGTCGACTGGCGGATCGTCGACACGAGTGACCTGCCTCTGGCTCCCGGCAGTGCGGACGTGGTGACGAGCCTGTCCGTGCTGGAGCACCAGCCGGACAAGCGCCGGGCGATCGACGAGATCGCGCGCGTCTTGCGGCCCGGCGGTCTGCTCGCGCTCTCGTGCGACCTCTGTGAACGGGAGTACGGCATGGCCTACCCCGCATGGGGTGGAAACGCACTCACGATGTCAGGCTTTGACACCCTGCTCACGCAGCATCCGCAGTTTGAACCCATGCGTCAGGCGATCTGGAACACGGAGGACATTGGGGCCTTCCTCGCGTGGCACCGCGAGACCGCGCCCCACCACACCTACATCACCGCCGCGACCGTGCTGCGCCGCCTCCCCGGCGGGTGGCGCTCACTGCAGCGGCGCCTGCGGCAGGCGCACGCGCGCTTCTGGGCCTCGGAGTGAGCTCGCCCGTGGACACGCTGCTCTCCTCTCCCACCGGCCGCCGGAACTCGGCCGCCGCCAAACGAGTCGGCCACCCATGAGGATCGGCATCGGGCTCAACCTCCTCGCGCCGGACAATGGCGGCGTGACCAATTACGCGCTGACTCTGCTGCGGCACTGGCCCGTGCTCGCCCCGGAGCACCCGATGGTGCTGTTCAGCTTCGCGCACAACGAACCGCTCCTCGCGACCCTTCCGGCGGCCTCGCGGCGGCACGAGATCCGGCTTCAGACGCAAGAAGAGGCGCTCGATCACTTTGCCGGCATCGACGTCTACTTCTGTCCCTTCGGCACCCTCTGGCCCCGCCCGCTGCGCAAGCCCTCGGTGCTCACCTTCCACGACATGCAGGAACGTTTCTATCCCGAGTTCTTCACCGAGAAGGAACTCGCGGAGCGCTTCTTCCATTACGACTGGTCGCTCCGGATGGCTGATGCGGTCATCACCATCTCGGACTTCACCCGCGAGATGGCGACGGACATGACCGGCATCCCCCGGAGCCACTGCCACGTCGTGCCGCACGTGGCCGACGAACTGCCCGCGCCGCTGCGCCCGGCGCACCTCCCCGCAGGGCTCGGCGGCGACCGGCCCTTCGTCTTTTACCCGGCGAACTTCTGGCGTCACAAGAATCACGAGCGCCTCCTCGAAGCGTTTGCCCGCGACGCACTCCGCGGATCGCGCGTGGAGCTGGTCTGCACCGGCAGCCGCCTCGGTCGGGAGCAGGCGTGGGACGCGCACCTCGCGCGGCTCGGCCTGCACGGACGTGTCCACCACCTTGGCAAAGTCTCGCGCCCCGAGATCAGCTGGCTCTTCCGCAACAGCCGCGGGCTCGTGTTCCCGTCTCTCTTCGAGGGCTTCGGCATCCCGCTGCTGGAGGCGATGACCACCGGTTGCCCCATCGCCTGCGGCGCCAACACCAGCCAGGCCGACGTCGCGGGGCGGGCCGCGCTGTACTTCTCCGCCGACGATCCGGGCGCGATCGCCCGCGCCGTCCGGCGGATCGACGAAGACGAGGCGCTCCGCCGCCGCCTCATCGCGGCCGGCCTCGGCCGTGCGCCCACGTTCAACGTGCACCGCCTCATCGACGGACACCTCCGTGCCTTCGCCGCCGCGCGCAACCGCTACAATCCGGCGCGGGCGTGGTGGAACGAGCGCGTCCGGCTCCCCCGCTCCCTGCGGGCCCGCGGGCCGCTGACCCCGCGCGAGCGGGCCACCGCGTCGGCGCTGCTCCAACGACGCTCGCAACTGCCGGCCGACTTCGAAACCCTCTCGCCATGAGCCGACCGCGTTTCTCGATCGTCATGCCCACGTACAACCACGGCCGGTGGATCGACGTGGCCCTGCGCAGCATTTTCGACCAAGGCGCGGCATCCGTGGAGGTCACGGTGATGGACTCGGTTTCCACCGACAGCACCCCGACCATCCTCGCGGGCTACGGCGATCGCATCCGATGGATCCGACGCAAGGACAAGGGTCAGGCCGACGCGATCAACCAAGGCTTCGCGCTCGTCACTGGCGACATCGTGGCGTGGCTCAACTCCGACGACACCTACCTTCCCGGCGCCTTTGCCCGCGTCGAGGCGGCGTTCGCGGCCGATCCCTCGCTCGACTTCGTCTACGGCGACGCTCTGGAGATCGATCAGGAGGGCCGGATCCTCACGCCAAATCTCTTCACCGAGGACTGCAGCCGGGACCGCTTCTACTTCTCGCACGACTACATTTGCCAGCCGACGCTGTTCCTCCGCCGCGAAGTGCTCGCGCGCGTCGGTCCTCTGCGGCCGGACCTCCGCTGGTTTCTCGACTACCAGTGGCTCACGCGCTTCTTCGCGGCCGGACTCCGCGGTCGACGCCTTCCCCACTTCCTCGCGGCGAATCGCGACCATCCGCAGACCAAGACCAACTCCGGCGGGCTCCGTCGCTGGTGGGAGATCATGTCCGCGCTCGCCTCGACCCCGCCCCCAGGGCCCCTCGTGCTCGCGCGCCGCTGCGTCTGGATCTACTCGCTGGAGTACGTGATCAAGACGATCAACGCCGCGCCCTGGGGGGCGACGGAGGACTCCTCGCGCGACGCCCGCGAAGCCCGCGCCGCGGTGCTTGCCCGCCTGAACCGCTGGTTCATGAAGCTGGTCAGCCCGCGCTCCTTCAACGACATCGTCCACCGCTACCACCGCGACATCGCGCCCGCCGGCGGTACGGTGGCCGGACTCTGGCGGCAGCACGAGCCGGCCGCCGCAGCCTCGCTGCGACCTGCGGAGTGATCCGTTTCCCTCCATGATCCCGCTCGAGCCGAATACGCAGATCAAGTACCCGGAGCTGGTGCGCGAGCTCCACGACGCCCTGCGCGATCAGCTCTTCCCGAAGCTGCCCGCCTGCGAGGGCCGCACCGCCCTGCTCGCGCGGCTGCTCGGCACCGGGATCAGCGAGGCGACGTACCTCCTGGACCAGCTCCACGCCACCCTTGCCCAGCCGGGGGACGTGGTGGAGTTCGGCATCGCCCAGGGAGCGACCTCGGCACTCATCGCGAACGAGATTCGCGCCACCACCAAGACGCTCTGGCTGTACGACACCTTCGCCGGCCTTCCCCGGCCCTCGCCACAGGACCAACTCAAGGACGACATCTTCGGCCTCGGCTCGATCGAGCGCTACGAGGGCGAAATGCGCTGCGAGCAGGCCGAGGTGCGCGCGCGCCTCGCCGCGATCGGCTTTCCTGAGTCGCGCGTGCGCATCCAGCCCGGGCTCGTCGAGGACACCCTTCTGCCCGGCAAGGGGCCGGCGACGGTCAGCTTCGCCTACATCGACTTCGATTTCTACGCGCCGATCCGGCACGCG
>CAZEJZ010000238.1:0-5200 GCA_964512415.1 uncultured Opitutaceae bacterium | reverse complement strand
GAGGGGAAGTTCGTTCGCCTGCATGGGGACGGAGCGTGGGCTCAGGAGGCAAAAAGTTTCTTGAGCAAGCCGGTGCTTCGGCCGCGCGCCGTCGGCACCTCGGGTCGGGAGCTCAGGCCGTAATTGAGCAGTCCCAGCACCGTGGAAAAGCTCGGGTCGCGCAGATTCTCGCTCACCCATGACGGCGCCTCGCTCAGGTGCGCGGAGACGCCGAAGACCTTGCCGGCCGCCTCGGCCAGCCCCGGCAGCTTGCTCGTGCCACCGGTCAACACCACGCCGGCCCCCAACCGTTCCGCGGCGAAGGCCGGGCCGAGCTTCTTCTTCACCACCTCCAACAGCTCCCACACCCGCGCCGCCGTGATCTGCTCGATCGTCATCCGCGGAAACTGCCGGTCCCCGATCGCGAAATCGCCGTTCAGCCAAACCTTGTCGTCCCGGCTCTTCGTCACCGTCGTCGCCCGCGCACAGCGCAGCTTGAGCTTCTCCGCCTGCCCTTCGGTCAGACGCAAACCCAGCGCCAAGTCGTTCGTGAGGTGAGAACCGCCGACCGGCACCACGCCTGCAACCTGCGGCATCCCGTCGCGATAAAGGACGTAATCCGTCGTCCCGGCCCCGATGTCGAGGACCAGGACTCCATGCTGACGCTCATCAGCCGCTGTCACGATCGCACCGGAGGCGAGGCTGGAAAGGATCAATTCGGAGACCCGGACGTTGAAGCCGCGGATCACATGGATGTTGTCGGCGATGCGGCTTTCCTGCCCGTGGACGACGAAATAACTGACCTGCAGTTCGCGGCCGACCAGGCTGTCGGGGTCGGGAACGAGACGCCCATCCAGTCGGAAAGGGCGGCGCAGTCGCTGCACGACCATCCGACCCTCGGGCAGTTGTTTGGAGCGGGCCATGTTGCAGACCGCAGAGATGTCGAACTCGCTCACCATGTTGTTGGCGGCCGAGACCTGGACGGACGCATCGCTGGAAAAACCGTCCAGATGCGCGCCGGTCTGCGCCAGGTAGACTTCGTCCACGCGCACCCCCGCACTGCGTTCCGCCTCAAGCAGCGCGCTGTGGGCGGCATCGCTCGCGGCCTTGAAATCAAAAACGGAGCCCTTGATCACACCGCGGGAGGCGCACTCGCCCATGCCCACGATGCTCAGGCTGCGACCGTTGGTCACTTCGCCGATGAGTACGCTCACCTTCGCGGTGCCGATCTCGACGGCGCCGATGTATTTTGTCCGGGAAATCACGTCAGCTCTCCGGGTTGGGGGAAATACTCACGATAAAACGCAGGGGTGCAGCCGCCGCCGTTCCGGCGGCTTTGCTGGCGGCTCCGGCTCGCGAGGCGTCCCGCGATGCCGCTGGCGCCGGGCTGGCCGCCGGGGCCGGCGCGAGCGCGCCCGCGGCTCCCTCCGGCGCGAACACCACCGGCACCTGCTTCTTGCCGAGGGACAGGTTGATCGTGCTCACCGGACGCTCCCGCGTCTCCGCCAGCACCGCGTCGAGCAACGCCACCTGCGTCAGGAAATCATCCCGAAGCCCAAAGGTGATCTCGCGCACCTGGTCCGACCGCACGAGGATCTCGCCGTAGCTGGAAAAGCGCTCCATCCCGATCACCCGCCACGTCCGGCGCAGGTTCGGCACATTGACCTGGGCGGTCTCGAGCAGATCCGCCACCGTCTCCAAGCCGGCCACCGGCGCGAATCCTCCCACCTTCAGCGGCGCGAGTGTCACTCCGTCAAGCCACGGCAACGACGCCACCAGCTCCGGCGCGAAATTCACCCCGGGAAACACCATGCCGTCCCGGGCGACGAGCAGATCGCGCGGCTGACCGGAGCGATCCGCGACCCGCAGCCGCACGACGGGGCTGCGCTCCTGCAAGGTCACGAGCAAGGTGTCCGGGAACTTGCGGGTGAGCACCGCAGTCCGGACCTGGTGATCCGCGAGCAACTGGGTCTGGAGCGCGTCCAGATCGAGCTCCATCAACGCCACGCCACGCGGAAGGGCCAGCTTCTCCACCACCCACTCCTCGTCGAGCACGCCGTTGGTCGTCAGCTTGATCGTACGCAGCGGATCCGATTTCACCGGCGCGGCCAGTCGCATGGGATCGTGCTGCCAGAGTTGCACCACCTCCCAGCCGGCCCACGCGACGAGGGCGAAGGTCAGCAATCCCAAACCCGCCTTCACGAACCCCATCGTCAGGCGTCGACGACCCTCGCGCGACATCGAACGCGGCGCGACCACCTGGGGGATGTCGCGCCACGAGCGGGCGGAGGAAACGAGGCTGGCAGGCTTGTTCATCTCAGCGGATCTCGCCGCGGAAGCGCCGCAACGCCGGGGTCACCAACTCCCTCACCAGCTGGGTGAAATCCAGTCCCGCGCAGCGAGCGCTCATTGGCAGAAGGCTCGTGTCCTTCATGCCCGGGAGTGTGTTGATTTCGAGCAAAAACAACTCGTCGCGCGGCGAGAGCATGAAGTCGATCCGCGCGTAGTCGCGACAGCCGCACGCCGCGAACGCGCGCTCCGCCGCCGCCTGCGCCGCCGCGGTCACCGCTTCCGCCAGGGGCGCGGGCGCGAGGTACTGGGTCAGGCCTTTCGTGTACTTGGAGGTGTAGTCGAAGGTGCCGCCCTGCGGGACGATTTCGACCACGCCCATGGCCTTGCCATTGAGCAGGCCGACCGTGAGTTCCCGCCCGCGAATCCGCTGCTCGGCGAGCCACTCGCCGTCCGCCAGCCCGGCCAGCGCTCGCTCGAGGCCCGCCGGGTCATCGCACACCGCGAGGCCGACGCTGCTGCCCGAGGCCCGCGGCTTCAGGACGACTTCCGGGCCCAGCCGCGCGACCAACTCCGCGGTGGTGGGCCGATGCGACGCCGGGAAGCTCACCCCTGCCGCCACCCGCACGCCCGCAGCCGCCACGGCCTGCTTGGTCCGCTCCTTATCGAAGGTCAGCGCGCTCGACGACGCATCACAGCCGGCGTAGTGGACGCGCGCCGCATCGAGCAGTGCCTGCATCGCGCCGTCCTCGCCGAAGGTGCCGTGCAGCGTGGAGAACACCACGTCCCGCGACGGATCCAGCCCCGCCGGCAGCCGGGCCTCCCGCACGTCCACGAGCCGCGTCGGGAAACTCCGCGCCAGCGCCAGCGCGCTCGCCCGGCCGGAACCCAGCGAGACCTCGCGCTCAGCCGAGACTCCGCCGCACAGGACCACGATCGTTGGAGACAGTGTTGTCATCAGTTCAAAGTTCCTTCCGCCAGTCGCCGCCGTACAGCAGGACCTCAGGCTCCAGCGTCACGCCGCTCGCACCCTGCACGCGTTCGCGCACGCGGCGGACGAGCGCAATCACGTCTGCGGACGTCGCGCCACCGCGGTTGATGATGAAGTTGGCGTGCACGGTCGACACCTCGGCCCCGCCAACCCGCTCCCCCTTGAGTCCCGCGGCATCGATCAAACGGCCCGCCGAGTCGCCGGGAGGATTCTTGACCGCGCACCCCGCGCTCGGCTCGCGCGGTTGCGACTGGTGACGCTTGTCGCGGTAGGCATCGATCTGCCGACGGATCGCCTCGTCCTCGCCGGGGGCAACGCGTGCCGGCCGCAGGATCGCCTCCAGGGCGATGGCCGCCTCCAGCTCCGCGCAGTGCCGGTAATCCACCTTCATCTCGGCCTTTCGATAGGTCCGCACCGCGCCATCCCGCGCCATGACCCGGACCTCCTCGACGACGTCGAACATCCAGCCGCCCATGGCGCCCGCATTCATCCGCAGGGCTCCGCCGACGTTTCCGGGGATGCCCTCGAGAAACTCGAACCCGACCAAGCCGGCCTTGCTGGCCAGTCCGCAGAGATTCTTCAGGCGCAGCCCGGCGCCGACCCGGACGCGACCGTCGGCCTCGGGGACGAAACGCTGCCACGCGGGATGTCCGAGGCTGATGACCACGGCATCGACTCCGGAATCGGGCACCAGGAGGTTGGAGCCGCGCCCGAGCATGATCACCGGCGCGCCGGCGGCGTTGGAGCGTTGCAGGACGGCGGCGAGATCGGCCTCGGACGCGGGCTCGGCGAGGATCCGCGCCGATCCTCCCACGCGGAGCGTGGTCCGAGTGGCCAGCGGCTCCTCGCGGCGTACGCCTGACTCCGGTCCCACGGTCCCGCGCAGGTCCCCCGCCAGCGCATCCCACGCAATGATTCGCGAGGCGCTCATACCGCCGCCTCCTCCACCGCGCGCACGGGGGCCGGCGGGCGACCCGCGGCGAGAGACTCCAAGTCGTTCGCGAGCACCGCGGCCGCGTCCACCGCCTGCTCCGTCCGAAGGGCCGCGCGGTGAGCCGCCAACGCGGCTGGATCGGAAACGAGGGAGCGAACCACGGCGGTCAGCTCAACCAGCCGATCCTGCGGTACCAATCGCCCTCCCCCCTCCCGCACGAAGACCGCGGCATTGGCGGCCTGATGATTGTCCGCCGCCTGTGGGTAAGGCACCAGCACCGCCGGTGTCTCCGTGCGGACCAACTCGGCGATCGTGCCCGCGCCCGCCCGTGACACCGCGAGATCGCCGGCCGAAAGAACCGTCGCCATCCGGTCGGAAAACGGCACCGTGATTGCGCGTACCTCCGCGCCTTCACGATCGCGCAGCCGCCGCACCTCCTCCGCGCCCTTGCCCAGGCCGGTCAGGCAATAGAGCTGGACGCCGTTCTCCGCGAGTTCGGCGGCGGCACTGTGCGCCCACGTGTTGAGGGCGGATGCTCCCTGGCTTCCGCCCAGCACCACGACCACCGGCCGGTCGACGAGCAGTCCGAGGGCAAGACGCGCCTGCTGGGCCGGCTCCCGCCGGAACTCGCGGCGCACCGGCAGACCGGACTCCCGCACCGCACCGCGGCGCGCCGAACGCAGCGTCACCCCCGGCGGCAGGTACACCCGCCGGGCGATTCGCCCAAGGACGCGGACCGCGCGCCCGGGCACCCGATTGGCCTCATGGAGCACCACGGGGATCCCCAGCAGCCACGCCGCGAGGGCGGGTCCGACCGACGTGAAGCCGCCAAAACCGATCACGGCGGCCGGGCGTTCCCGACGCACCCGCCGCCAGCTCGCCGACGTGCGCCAGATTGATCACAGCATCGAGGCCGCCGAAGCACTGCATGCTGGATCGCGCCATGGCCAGCATGGCGGCGCGGACCTCGGCCGGGCTCGCGATCACCCGCACGTCGAGGGCATGAT
>CAZEJZ010000237.1:0-5209 GCA_964512415.1 uncultured Opitutaceae bacterium | reverse complement strand
CTTCACCGGTGGCGATACCGTGACGGTGACCTACGCGCAGCGCGTTGAGGCCGGTGCCCTGCGCAAGGCCGCGGAGACGGCGGGGTTTCCCGAGGCGAGCTTCGCGTACCTTTCGCAGATCGGGAGTGACAACCAGGTGCTGAAGGTCACGACGGACTTCGACCGCGGCAAGCCGCTGGTGGAAGCCCTGCAAAAGGCGCTTCCGCAGGCGAAGTTCCAAGTCGTGGGTGAGAACCGGATCGGTGCCTCCGTCGGCGAAGAGATTCAGTGGAACGCCCTCAAGTCCGTGTTCTGGGCCCTCGTCCTGATCCTCGCCTACGTCGCCTTCCGCTTCGAGATCGGCTACGGCATGGGTGCGGTGGTCAGCACCGTGCACGATCTGCTGATGACGATCGGCATTTTTGTGCTCTTCGACCGCGAGTTCAACGCCTCGATGGTCGCGGCCATCCTCCTCATCGCGGGCTACTCGATCAACGACACCATCGTTGTGTTCGACCGCATTCGCGAGGAGTTGAAGCTCAATCCGAACCTGAGCCTCGCCAACGTGATCAATCGTGCGCTCAACCTCACGCTCTCGCGTACGATCATCACCGGCGGCACCACGCTGCTCACCGCGATCACACTGATCATCGTCACGACCGGCGAGGTGAACGACATCGCCTTCACCCTTCTCATCGGCGTCATCACCGGCACCTTCTCGTCCCTCTTCATCGCCAGCCCGATCTTCTACTGGTGGCACAAGGGCGACCGGAAGCACGTCGAGAAACACGAGGATGTGAAGCCGACGTACGAGTGGACGGGTTCGAGCAAGGCCTCGGACTAACCTTGGGTACCGCGTCGACCGGTCTCTGACCGGTCGACCTTCGCGGCCGGCTCCCGACTTCCGTCGTGCCGTGCCACGGAGGCGAACCTGGGGAACGCCATGCGCTGGATTTACACGCCGTTGCGAGCGGAAGCCGTCGCCGAACTCAGCCGCGGGGCTGAGGTCAGCCCGGTCATCGCCGAATTGCTCCTGCGCACGGGTCTGAGCGACCCGGCGGCGGCGGCGCGCTTTCTGCGCCCGACGCTGGCGGAGCTGGCGGACCCGTTCCGCCTCGACCAACTCGACGCGGCGGCCCAGCGGCTGCGGCAGGCGATCATGGGCCGCGAGGACGTCGTCGTGCTGGGCGACTACGACGTCGATGGCGTGAGCAGCACCGCCTTGCTCGTGAGCGTGCTCCGGCGCTTCGGCCTAAACCCCCGGTTCGTGGTGCCGCGCCGCATGGAGGACGGTTACGGATTGTCGCGCAGCGCGATTGACCGAGCGCTTGAGCAGGGCGTGCCCAAGCTCTTCGTGGCGCTGGATTGCGGGACCAATTCCCACGAGGAAGTGGCGTACCTGGAGTCGCGCGGGGTCGATGTCCTCGTGGTGGACCATCACCGTTCCAAGTCGGGTCCGCTCCCGGGCGGCCTGCTGGTCAACCCGCATGTCTACGATCGTCCGGATGACGAACCGTGGCGGAACCTCTGCACCGTGGGACTGGTGTTCAAGCTCGCGCATGGGCTCCTGAAGCTCCTGCGCTCGGAAAACGACCCGGTGGCGGGCGCGATCAAGCTCCGTGACTATCTGGACTTGGTGGCGATGGGCACGGTGGCGGATTTGGTGCCGCTGCACGGGGAGAATCGCATCCTCGCGCGCTACGGACTGCGCACACTCGAGGAAACGCGGCGTCCCGGCCTGCGGGCGCTGATGGAGGTGGCCGGGGTCCGACCCGAGAACGGCCTCCAGCCGGTGGACATCTCTTTCCGTCTCGGACCGCGGATCAACGCGTCGGGGCGGCTGGCGGATGCGTCCCTCTCGGTGGAGCTCCTGCTGAGTGAGGACCGAACGTTCTGCGTGGAGACGGCGCGGCAGCTCGATGCCTTCAACCGCGAACGGCAGGAAATTGAGCGTCTCATCACGGACGAGGCCGAGCGGATCGTTGAAGCGCAGTACGCCGACCGTCCGGCCATCGTTCTCTACGGCGATTCCTGGCATCCGGGGGTCGTGGGCATCGTGGCCGGGAGAGTCAGCCGCAAGTATCACCGTCCGTGCGTGGTGCTCGGCAACGAGGGCGAATTCGCGAAGGGGTCGGGCCGCAGCGTCGATGGCGTGAACCTCGTGGAAGTCCTCGCCTCGTGCGCCGACGGCTTGAACAGCTGGGGCGGCCATCCGATGGCGGTCGGGGTGTCGGTGGCCAAGGCACAGGTGGAATCGTTCCGCGCGCGGTTCGAGGCGGCGGTCGAGGTGCAGTTGGGCGGATCGCGGGGCGAGTCCTCGCTCACGCTGTCAGCCTGGATTCCAGCGGAGCAGATCAGGGACCCCCTGATGGAGGAACTCGAGGCGCTGCACCCCTTCGGCCAGGGCAATCCCGAGCCGGTGTTCGGCGTTCGCGGGGTCGTCCTGCGGCAGCGACCGGAGGTCTTCAAGGAGCAGCATTTCCGATTCGTGATCGAGGACGGTCGGGGACGGCGGCTTTACGGCGTCGCGTGGAAGATGGCCCGGCGGATGCCGCCGGTGGGCGTGCCGCTGGACCTCGCCGTGGAGTTGGCCTGGAACCACTTCAACGACCGCCGCCTGCTGCAGTTGGAGCTGATTGACTGGCGTCCGACCGCCGACACCTGAGCGCCAAGCGTGGGCGTTTGCCCTCCGTGGCGGTGCGCACTCGCCTCTTGCCACCCGCTGGGGGAAGGGATCATCCTCCCGGGTTTCCATGCCGACGCTCACCTTTGCCGTTCTTCCCGGAGACTACATCGGGCCCGAGGTCATGACCGAGGCGCTCCGCGTCCTCGATTATCTTGCCGCCAAGGAGGGCCTGACCCTCTCGTACGCCATCGCCGACGTCGGCGGGGCGGGCATCGACCGCCATGGCAAGGCGCTACCCGACAGCACCCTCGAGCTCTGCCGGCGCAGCGACGCGATCCTCTTCGGATCCGTCGGCGGCCCCAAGTGGGAGAAGCTCCCCCCGAAGGAACAGCCCGAGCGCGCCGCGCTCCTGCCGCTGCGCAAGGCGTTCAGCCTGTTCGCCAACATCCGCCCCGGCTTGCTGTACAAGGATCTGGTCGACGCCTCGCCGCTCAAGGCCGAGCGCATCCCCAACGGCATCGACATCGTCTGCATCCGCGAACTGACCGGCGGCATCTACTTCGGGCAGCCGAAGACGACGACCACGCTGGAGAACGGCGAGCAGCAGGCGGTCGACACCATGGTCTACAAGACCTCGGAAATCGAGCGCATCGCGGAGGTCGCCGCCGTCACCGCCCGCTCGCGCGGACGCCGGGTGTGCTCGGTCGACAAAGCCAACGTCCTGGAGACGTCCGTCCTCTGGCGCCGCACCGTCACGGAGTACTTCGCCCGCAAGCACCCCGATCTCGCGCTCACCCACATGTACGTCGACAACGCGGCGATGCAGCTCGCGCGCGACCCGAACCAGTTCGACGTGCTCTTCACCGAGAACATGTTCGGCGACATCCTCTCCGACGAGATGGCGGTGATCTGCGGATCGCTCGGCATGATGAGCAGCGCGTCCCTCGGGGTGGGTTCGAACTCCTACGGCCGCCCGTTCGGCCTCTACGAGCCCGCGGGGGGCACCGCCCCGGACATCGCCGGCCAAGGCGTGGCCAATCCCTGCGCCCAGATCCTGTCCGCCGCGCTGATGCTGCGCTACAGCTTTGGCCTCGACGCCCTCGCCAGCCGCATCGAGGCAGCGGTCCGCAAGACCGTCACCGTCGACGGTGTGCGCACGGGCGACATCGCCTTCGGACGCCCGCGCGTCGGCACCCGCGAGATGGCGGATGCGATCATGCGCAACCTCTGACCTGAGTTCCACGACCGACCCCGACCGACCATGACGTCCGCGCAGATCCGCCAGTCGTTCCTCGACGCCTTCGCCCGTCAGGGGCACACGATCGTCCCGTCCTCGTCGCTGCTGCCCGATTCGCCGGGCCTGCTGTTCACGAATGCCGGGATGAACCAGTTCGTCCCGATCTTCCTTGGCGACCGCATCGCGGACGTGTCGAAGTGGGCCGGGGCCCGGCCGGCGCTCGACACCCGCGCCGCCGACACGCAGAAGTGCATTCGCGCCGGCGGCAAGCACAACGACCTGGAGGATGTCGGCTTCGACACTTACCACCACACGCTCTTCGAGATGCTCGGCAACTGGTCGTTCGGCGACTACTTCAAGCGCGAGTCGTTGACGTGGGGCTGGGAGTTGCTGACGAAGGTGTGGGGCATCCCGCCGAAGCGCCTCTTTGCCACGGTCTATGCCCCGAAGCCGGGCGATCCCTCGGAGTTCGACCACGAGGCGGCGGCGATCTGGACCGACCTTTTCCGCGCCGCCGGACTCGATCCCGCGGTGCACATCGTGCACGGAAACCGGAAGGACAATTTCTGGATGATGGGCGACACCGGCCCGTGCGGCCCGTGCTCGGAGATCCACTTCAACCTGCTGCCGAGCGACGATGAGGCCGAGGGCCGCCGCCTGGTCAACGCCTCGAGCTCGCGCTGCATCGAGATCTGGAACCACGTCTTCATTCAGTTCAACGCGAACGCCGACGGCACGTTCTCACCGCTCGCCGCGAAGCACGTCGACACCGGCATGGGCTTTGAGCGCGTGGCGGGAATCTACGCCACCACCAAGGGCTTCACGGAGTTCGGGGCCGAGCCATCGAACTACGAGGCCGACGTCTTCGCGCCGCTGTTCGCGCGGGTGGCCGCGCTGTCCGGCAAGACCTACACCCGGACCGTGCCGAAGTCGCGCGACGGCCTGAGCGCGCAGGAGATGAGCGACGTGGCGTTCCGCGTGCTGGCCGACCATGCGCGCACGATCAGCTGCGCCATCGCTGACGGGATCCTTCCGGGCAACGAGGGCCGCAACTACGTTATCCGCCGCATCCTCCGCCGCGGGATCCTTTACGGGGCCAAGCTCGGACTGAAGACCGGCTTTTTCGAGCAATTGGTGGAGCCGGTGGTCGAGAGCCTCGGGCCGGTGTTTCCGGAGCTGGTGGCGCAGCAGAACATCATCCGTCGCGTGATCCGTGCGGAGGAGGAAAGCTTCGGGCGGACGCTGGAACGCGGTCTCGCGCTCTTCGCGGCCTCCGTCGCGCGGGCCGGCGGCTCGCAGGTCTCGGGCGCCACGGCCTTCGAGCTGTACGACACCTATGGCTTCCCGCTTGAGCTCACCGAAGAGAT
>CAZEJZ010000236.1:0-5210 GCA_964512415.1 uncultured Opitutaceae bacterium | reverse complement strand
GGCGTTGATCGGACTCGTGGCGTTGCGCGCATGGGAGCGCAGGGCCTGGACGAGTGAGCGGTGGCGTGAGCTGTGGCCGGCGCTGGGGTTGCTCGGCGCGGCGGTCGCGCTGCGGGTGGAGGTGCCGGAGCACGCGGTTTTGCAGGCGAAGACGGCCGGTCAGTGGGCCGAGACGTTCCTGCGCGCGCTGGCGTGGCCTCAGGCGTGGCAGCCGCTGGCTGCCTTCGGACTGAACGCACCGCTGGCGTTGGCGGTGGGGTTGCGCGTGCTGGGCCGACGGCGCGCGGTGGCCGGGGAAGACTTCGTCGTGGTGCTCGGCGGCTGGGCGGTGGCGATGGCTGCCGCGATGGCTTGGTCGCGGGGGGCCAGCGCGGAGTTCTTCGGTGCGGTGCCGTCGCGCTACGCGGACTTTCTCGTGCTGCTGCCTCTGGCGAATGGGTGGTGCACAGCGGTGCTCGTGCGGGAGGCGAGGACGAAGCGCGTTGCGGGCGACGGCCGCGATCAAGGCGATGGAGGAGTGAGCGACCGAGCGACTCAGCGAGCCGGACGAATGGCCGCGGTGATCGCGGTGGGCTGGGGACTCTTCGTGGCGGCCGGATGGGCTGGACTGACCGCGGAGACGCTCCGCGGGATTGTGTTCCCGCGGATGCGGGATCGCGAGGCGCCGGTGCGACTGGCGGTGGCATTCCAGCGGAGTGGCGACGCCGCCGTGTTTGCGGGGCAGCCGCGCTTGCTGGTGCCGCATCCGAATCCGGACTCGGTGCGCGTCGTGCTGTCGGATGAACGGCTGCGCGGGGCTTTGCCGCCTTCGCTCCAACCGGAGCGGTCGATGGGGCCGTTGTCTCGGGCGGTGCGGTGGGTGCTGCGGCGGGACGTGGGGATGGCGGCTACGGGTAAGTGACGCATCTTCCCGCGGTCGCTCTCGGACGAGGCGACGCGCTCGTGAGGAGGGAAGGGGACGCACTCCTCCTCGGGTAAGCGTTCGTAGTCACGCGACGGAAGACGGTTCAGTGCGATGTCGGCCCCGCGGTCGGGGTCAGGACCTCGAAGTGCGAAATCTCCAGTCGACTGTTGACCGTGCGGAAGCCGAACCAGCCGCGGGTGAGAGGCTGGGGATCCAGAACGTCGAAGACGATTTCCCCGTCGCGGACGAATTGGACGCGGCCGCCGGAGAGGGCGCGAAGTTCGATTCGGTAGCGGTGATCCGGGCGGAGCAGCACCTCGGCGTTCCTGCGGTCGTGCTCCGGCATGAGGGGCCGCGCCCCGGTGCCGTCGTAGCGGCGGAATCGCGTGGTGGAGTTGTCGTTGCCCCCGTACCCCACGTAGTACGCGCGCAGGCCGTCGTAGTCGGGAAAACGGCCCGAGCGCGGGCGATTCGCCGCGAACAGGTCGAGGGGATTCGTGGGGTGGGTGGCCATCCAGAAGCAGTTGAGGTCGGATACGCGCGCCGACGATACGGCGGTGACCTCGTAGCGAATGATGACCGGGACCTCGAGGGGGTGCCTGAGCCAGACGGTGCACCCAGCGACGTCGGCGATGACGAGTCGGCCTGAGTCCAGAAAAACCCGTCCGCCCGGCTGCTGTTCCACGACCCACTGCCGCAAGTCGCCCGAAAAGTCGTCGTGGTATATCCGCTCCTCCGCGTTGGCGCGCGCAGGGTAGGCGCTCATCCACGCGGCGGCCGAGAGAGCGAGCAGGCGCACGGTTCCGACCAGCCGGCGGAATCCGCGTGGCGTCGACCGATGCGCTTCGCGGCGGTCACCGTGTTTCATGGACTGCGCGGGGTCGAGGCCCCGGTGCCGGGCTTGATGCGACGGTTCCAGGACGGCGTATCGGCGCGGTCCTGCGACCGCGGCCGGAGGGTCGGACCCTCGATGAGTTGGGCCGGGAGGGTGGTCAGCGACGGCTTGGTCGGTACGCCCATCTCATGATGCATCAACTGGCCCACCACGAGTTCGGCGGCGCGGGCGCCAATTTGGGCCGGCTGCAGGTCGAGGCTGGTGCACTCGCGATTGGTCCGGAGCACGTTCAGGCAAACGAACCCGTGCGACTCCGGCAGCCGCGCGCCGGCGGCCTGCATCCAGTCGATCGCCTCCGGGAAGTGCCCGATGACCACGTCGGGCCGGTGGCGCCGGAACCACGCGGTGAAGTCCTTGGCGCCGAGGGCGCGGGAGCGCAGCACGGGAACGGCCTCGATCTCCGGCGAGTGGTCTTGCAGGGCGAGGAACGCGCCCTCCCACCGAAACTGCAGCCGCTCGCTCAGGGCAGTGTCCATGAACAGACCCGGCCGCCGATAGCCGCGGGCGTGGAGCTCGCCCATCAGCGTGACCATCGAGCGGTAGTGATCGCAGCACACGCAGTGCAGCGGGGGAATCTCGATGAAGTAGTCGGTGTAAACCGCAGTGTAGCGATCCCAGCTCAGGGCACTCAGGTCGGGCGAGCCCAGAGCCGGAAGGAGGATCAGCCCTTGGATGCCCCGCGTGTGGAGAATCGTATCCAGCCGGTTCAGCCGGACGCCCTGCGGTCCCACGGTGAAGCGCTCGACCGTGAAGCCCATCTCCTCGGCGCGGGAGGCGATTCCCGCCATCAGTGCGCTGCTGTAGCGGCGGGCGAGGGCGGTGTGGTTCTCCTCGACGATCTCCACGGCGGCGAGCACCCCGCGGAACTGCTGGCTGCGCGAGCGCCGCAGTTGGGACATGACCGCGCCCGTCAGCGGGTTGCGGACATAGCCGGCGGCCTCCGCGGCGGCGCGCACGCGTGCGGCGGTGTCGGCCTTCACGCGGGGCGATCCGCTGAGCGCTTCCGAGATCGTGGTGCGGGAAAGCCCGAGCTGTCGGGCCAGGGTGCGCAGCGTCGGTGCAGCCATGGTCCCCGTTTAGAAGGTGCGGCGACGGGGGCTTTTCAACGCCAAACGGGACTGTCAGATTCCTCGGCGTCTGGAGCCTGCGGCCCGAGCGGCTTTTGTTCTGGCAGCGAATGGCCTCCCCCCGCTGTTCTTGTCGTGGGGCGGCGCGCGACCCCTTCCCTGCACCATGATCCGCAAAGCCTTTGTCATGTCGGTCCACCCGGGCATGGAAGCGGAGTACGAGCGTCGCCATCGGCCGATCTGGCCCGAGCTGGAGACCGTGCTGCGCCGTCATGGCGTACGGTCCTACTCCATCTTCCTCGATGATGCGACGCGGCAGCTGTTCGCCTACGCGGAGATCGAGAGTGAGGAACGCTGGGCGGCGATCGCGGCGACGCCGGAGTGCCGAGGTTGGTGGATCTCGATGCGGGAGCTGATGCCAAGCAACCCCGATGCGAGCCCGGTGAATCAACCGCTGCGCGAGGTCTTTCATCTTTCATGAGTCACACGCCTGATCCAGGAGCGCTGACGCGACGCGCCTTTGTCCAAGCTACGGCGGCGGGTTCCGCCGCGCTTGCGCTCCAGTCGTTGGCGGTGGCCGCCGAGTCCCCGGCGCGGGCTGCCCTCAGCGGGGGGAGCTCGTCGATTCGGGCGGGTTGGTTGGAGGGAGCGCCCCGGGTCGCGTCCGGTGCGACGTGGGGCGCGGCCTGGCCTCGGGGTACGGTGGCGGCGAACGCCACGTTCGGGGCCCGCGCTGACGACGGGACCGCGATTCCGCTGCAGACCTGGCCGTTGGCGACTTGGCCGGATGGATCCCTGAAGTGGACTGGCCACGCGGTGGCCGCCGACGCCCGGCCCTTCCGTTCGCTGACCGTCCAGACCGGCGAGGTGCCGGTTGGGCCGGAATCCCCGGTGTCGGTCGTGGCGACGGATGATGTGATCGACCTGTCGACTGGGGACCTCTCCTGTCGGGTGCATCGCCGGGGCCGGACGATGATCGGCTGGTTGCGCCGGGGAGCGCGTGACGTGGCGGTCGCTGGCCGCCTGATCTGTTTGCGGGACGAGGCGATCGAGCCCGGACCCGAGGAGGCACGGCGGCGCGTGGAATGGTGCGGCGAGGTCACGTCTGCGCTGGTGGAGCAGTCCGGGCCGGTGCGTGCGGTGGTTCGGCTGGAGGGACGGCAGGTGGATCCGGCGGGTACGCGGCGCTGGCTCCCGTTCGTCGTCCGGCTCTCGTTGCACGCGGGGGCAACCGAGGTCCGCTGCGTGCACACCCTCATCTACGAGGGCGATCCGGCGAAGGATCGGATCGCCGGCCTGGGCCTGAGGTTCGATGTGCCGCAGCGGGGCCCTCTCCACGATCGTCACGTCCGCTTTTCCGGGGACGGCGAGGGACTCTTCGCGGAGGCGGTGCGGGGGGTGACGGGACTGCGCCGCGATCCCGGTGCCGCGGTGCGTCGGGCGCAGCTGGCCGGCGAACGCACGCCGGACCTTGCCGCGTGGGATCCCCGCGTGGCGACGCGGATGCAGTACATTCCGGCCTTCGGCGACTGGACCCTGTTTCAGTCCTCGTCGGACGGCTTCGAAGTGCGCAAGCGCACGAACCCTTCGCACACGTGGCTTTCGAGTGCGCGGGGCAGTCGGGCGGGGGGCCTCGTAAGCCTGAGTTCCCCCGACGGGGGAATCGCGCTCGGCATCCGGGACTTTTGGCAGAGCCATCCGGCGCAGCTCGATGTCCGGGGCGCCGCGGGCGACACGGCGACGGTGACGGCGTGGCTGTGGGCGCCGCAGGCCGGGCCGGTGGACCTGCGACCGTACCATGACGGGATGGGCCAGGATACGCCCGCCCGTCAGCTGGAGGGCCTGGAGGTGACCTACGAGGACTACGAGCCGGGGTTTGATTCGCCGGTGGGTGTGGCCCGGACCAGTGAGCTGAGCCTTTGGGCGCTGGACCGCACCCCGAGCCGCGCGGAGCTTGCGGTGATGGCCGGGATGGTCCGGGTGCCGCCGCGACTGCTGGCGGACCGGGCTGACCTTCATCGTGCCGGCGTGTTTGGTGGCCTGTGGTCGCCGCAGGTCGCGGCGGACGGAGGGACCGCTGCGCTGGACCGCCAACTCGCGTCGCACTTCGACTTCTACCTCGCCCAGCGTGAGCAGCGACGCTGGTATGGATTCTGGAACTACGGTGACGTGATGCACAGCTACGATGCGGACCGTCACGAGTGGAAGTACGACATCGGGGGATTCGCGTGGGACAACTCGGAACTCTCGACGGACATCTGGCTGTGGCTCTACTTCCTGCGCAGTGGGCGTCCGGAGGTGTTTCGGTTTGCCGAGGCCATGACCCGGCATACCGGGGAGGTGG
>CAZEJZ010000235.1:0-5213 GCA_964512415.1 uncultured Opitutaceae bacterium | reverse complement strand
CTCATGTCCAAGCCGCTCCGAACTCCGCGAGCACCTTTCGGCAGGCCGCGCAGACGTAGCGGTACTTTCGGCAGGTGTTGGGGGTGCCGCACTTCGGGCAAGTCTTGGGGGTGGCCTTGGTGCCGCGGGGGAGCCCGCCACGGCGCCGGAGCCGCTTGCGGTAGGCGTAGTTCTGGCTCTGCTCGAGCGCAGCTTGGAGAACTTCCTCGGCAAACCGCCGGATAAGCGGTTCAAGGTTGAGCGACTCTGCCGGCGGCCGGGGTTTGCCCACGGAAGCGATTTAGGCGGGTTATGCGACCAAAGTCAAGCCCCCCGACGCGAGATGCGCCGAGGGGCCTGGACTTGGCGGTATACCTAGTACCCGGACTCGCGGGCGACGATGCTCTTCCAGTTCTCGCGGATGCTGTGGCGGAGGCCCTCGAGGTCGGCCTGCGTGTAGGGGACCACGCGACCGGAGACGGCGGTGACCGCCTCGATCTCGATGCAGATGCCGGCGGGACCGACCTCGGGGTCGGCGTACCAAGCGTCGAAGGTCACCTCGATCTCCTCGTCGGTGTAGTCCAGCCCGTCCTCGGTGGAGATCGGCCACTCGGTGCGGTAGGTCAGCATCACACTCTCCCATCGGTCGGGGATCGACCGTGGGGTGCTTCTACCCCGGCGGGAGTCCTCTGTCAAGCGCGTCGTTCACTTCGACATCCCGCAGTAGCTGTTCCGCCCACTTTTTAGGGTCTTGCGACCACGGTTCCCAGTACTGCCAAGAGGTGTCAAGCGGGGCGCGAATCCACCACCCGGTGCGGACGGGGCGGACCTCGCGAGCCTCGGCGAGGAGGTCTTCGACGCGCTTGCGGGCGCGGCCGGCGGTGCCCAGGCTGCTCGCGGGATCGTAGACAAGGGTCACTTGTCCTCCGGGTCGGGGAGAGCCAGCACCACCTCGGTCGTGCTGGGCGGGAGGCCGACCTCCGGCAGGCGCCGCGCCAGGTGCTCGCGCATGACGCGCAGGCCGTCGCGGTAGCCGTCGCGGTACCCGTCGAGGCGCGCAGTGGTGGGCAGACTCTTGAGCCGCCGCACCTCCTCCCATGCCTCATCGAGCTCCTGCTCGCCGCGGGCGAGGCCGGCATCGTAGCCGGTGCGCCACTCGATCGTCGGCTCCTCGGGACGGGCGAGAGCCTCGCTGATGCGCTGCCGCAGCGCGTCGTGGTGCATCGTCCCGGCCGCGAGATCGATCTCCGGGGTGGGCGCGGCGGCCAAGGCGTAGCGCGCCTCGGCGAGCAGCGTTCGCAGCTTCTTGTTTTCGGTCATGGCTTCACCCTCTTTACTGTTGAACACTTGACAACTTGTTTCTAAGGCCGCCAGCGTGCCTCTGGCAGAGCCGAGAGCGCGACCAAGCCGCCACCCGCCCCGAGCATCCTTCGCTCGCCAGAACGCAAGGGAAGGCCGCTCCTGCGTGTTCCCGGCAGTAGTCGAGGTTGCGGTACTTCTCCAACGGCTTCCCGCAGTCCGCAAACTGACACTGCGCGACATCCTCGTTAACCGGAAGACAGTAGAGCCCGGTGCGGGACCGCAGGACGCGCCCCTCGCGGAGCAGCCGGTTGATCGCGTCACCGAGCGCGCTCGCGCTGCACCCAACCTCGCGATAGATCGCGTGCCTGGGCGCGATCCCCTTGGCGAGAGCCGCGAGGACGCGCTCCTCGATCGACGGGCCGGGCGGCGGACGAGGCGTCGGCTTGGGCATGAGCGCCAGCGCCCCATCCGGGAGATGCGCCTGGCAGAACCGCGCCGGCCAGCCTGCGCCGAGGCGTTCGCTGCACCTCGCAGCCGCGCAAACGGCCTGCCCGAGGCGTCGAGCGATGTCGCCGCGACCGTCGCGGGCGACCGTGGATGCCTGCTTCATCTTCCGCCTGTAGGCCGCCATGCGGCATAACGTACAGAGTTTACTTTCGCTTGTCCAGCTATGCATTCCGGTGCAGCCGGGAGTAACGCACGGATACTCAAGGAAGCCGCCGGGCATCACGGCACCAGCGGGAGGAGGGTGATCTCGACGGCGTAGGCGCCGCGAGCTCCACGACGCTGCGCGTACTGCCAGCGCAGGCGGGAGGTCGCGCGATCGTCGGAGAGCCCGAGCCAATCGGTGACACCGTCGCGGACGGCCTTGAGGCTCGCCGGCAGGGCGTCATCGTCCAGCCCGTTGGAGGGCGCGACGCGGCAGAGGGTGATCGTCAGCGGCAGGGCCGGTGGGTCGCCGACCTGGTCGCGGCACCCGGCGACGGTCGCGGTGCGCTGCTTGCGCCGGGCGAAGGACCGGGACTGCCAGCGTCCCCAGCTACCGTTGAGCGGGTTGGTGGTCTTGAGCGGGAGCACCACGGTCACGGGCGCCTCCTGCGGAGATCGTCGCCGCCGCAGGCGACGTAGCTGCCGTAGACGCTGCCGAGGCGGGAGCGGAGGCGGTCGCCGTAGACGCCGGCGAGCGTGCGGCCCTCGCCTTCGGGCGGGAGGTTGGTCGTGACCACGGTGCGCCGGCCGCGGTCGGTGCGGACCTCGATGAGGCTCGCGAGCTCCTTCGACGCCCACTCGCTGGACTCATGCCCGAGATCGTCCACGACGAGGACGAGGGCCTTGAGGGCGCGCGGGTAGGCGGCGCTCGACCAGTGCTCGCCGACGCGGACCTCCTTGGCGGAGAGCCACCACGACCCGTCGAGGCAGGCGGCGACCCAGGTGGCGGCGCAGGACTTGCCGCGACCGGTGGGACCGCCGAGGACGAGGAGGCGGCGCCCGTCACCACGGACGAAGGACTCTGCGGCGCGGGCGGCGGCCAGCGACCCGGGGTGGCCGGGCATGACGGGGCACCGCTGCTGGGCGGTGGCGAGGCGGACATGGTCGGGGTCGAGGTCGAGGAGGCGGACGCGCTCGCGGCGGATGTCGCGCCAATCCTCGTCGGCGACGGGGTCGCTGCCGGCGGCGGCGGCCTTGGCGCGGATCTTCTCGAGCACGGCCCTCGGGTTGTAGTCGCTCATCACTTGTCTCCCTCCGGCTTGTCCGGGTTCGTCTCGCACAGTCCCCACCTCATGCATCCAGCATCGCTTTCCGAGGCCGCGAACAGTTCGTACTGCTTGCCGCCGTGGCCGGTGCGAGCCCACTTGACGGCTTCATCAATCGGCCAAGGACGCCCCCCCCCACCAGTTTTCTGCTGGAAAAACGCCGGCCTAACGTAGCCGAGGGATTCAAAGGTTTCGCCCTTCTCGGCGTATCGCGCGGAGGGCCTCCGCGCGACTTCCTCTTCAAGTTCTCGGATGAACTCGACCCGCGAGGGCTCGTTCTCGGCCAAGAAGCGGATCTCGCTCTTTCGAGCGAACACGCAAGGCCAGCAACCAACACGCTCTGCGCCCTTGAGGTAGAGCGGATTGGGCGCAAGCCCGTGCCGCTTGTGGATGTCGATCACGTCCTGCTCGGTCCAAGCGATGAGCGGGCGCCAGACCTCGCAGTCCATCGTCTCGCTCCACTCCCACTCGGGCATCTTGGAGCGTGCCTGCGACTCAGCCCTGCGGATGCCGACCGTGTTCAGAACTTCATCGCCGGCGTCTTGTGCGGATCGAATGTAGTCCCGCATCGGAAAGACCTTGAGTTCCTGAGTGCAGAATCGCTGCATCCGGCTGGCAAACATCCCCTTCTTGGTCACCAGTTCGACCATGCCGCCGGGGTACTTCCGACTGCGGACCTCGTGGATCGTGCCCAGCTTTTCAGCCAAGGGACCGCGAAGATAGGCGTAGGTCGCGTCATGCTCCCAGCCCGTGTCCATGAACACGCGGTCATGCTCGATGCCCAGTTCGGTCAAGTACAGAGACATCGCGGCGGAATCCTTGCCCCCGCTGATGCTCGCAACAACCCGACGCCCGTTGATCTTCGCCTTCAGTTCAGTCTTTTCCTGCTCGGTCACTGGTCGCCTCCCTGCTGCGCGAAGTACTTGTCCCAGGTCTCTTCGATGCCGAGGCCGACGCGCCCCGCGCGCTTGCTTTGCTTGACGAGGCCGCGCTCGATCATGTTGGCGCTCAACAAGCCGCGAACGCCGAGGCCGGTCGCGAAGGTGTCGCCGCGCAGGCCCTCGATGGCGGACATGAGTTGGTCGATCCCGCGCTTGCGCCTCGCCTGCCGGAACGCGAGGAAGGTGTCCTGCGCCCACGGGGCCTGCTGGGCGTCGAGGCCGAGGAGGCTGCGGGCGGCGTCGATCCAGCGGTCGGCGTCGGCGCGCTCCTGCTGGCGCTCGGCTTCGGCTTCCGGCGAGCGGTCCTTCGGCGGGCGTCCCCGGCGGGGCTTGGCGGGCTGGGCGGCAGGCGTCACCGGGGCCAGCGGAGCCTCCATCGTCTTGCGGTACGATTCCACCACGGGGCCCAGCCACTTGGCAGCATCTTCGGGAGTCGGGAGCCAAGCCTTCATGCCCGGTCCCGGCTCCCATCCCGCGCCTTTTCGATTTTCGAAAAGCGCAAGGTTCTTCTCCTGTTCCTGTTCCTGTTCCTGTTCTTGATTCGCCATAGCCTTCGGGGACGGGTTGCCGGAAGGCTTTGCGGAAGGCTTGCCGAAAGCCTTAGGCTTTTCGATGGAGGACTGAAACTGATTCGCCAAGCTGTCGCTCTTGCTGGACATTTCAGCGAACAAGGTGTCCCAGATGACCGACTTCAACTCGCACTCCGGCACCTCAGTCCACTGGACTTTCCACCCCTTGATGACGTTCGGGCTCTCCGGTTGGTTGTGCGTGATCGCCCGCGGGAGGAAAATCAGACGGGCCTTCGGATCGGCCATGACGAGAGGGTACCGGTGTCCATCGCTCAAGCCTTCGGACAACAGTTCCCGAAAGGCTTCCCGAAAGCCTTCGATGGGCCAGCCGAGGGCTTCAGCCAGAGACGCCTCGCCGGCCATGATCACGCCGGGGATGCAGTTCGTATGCGGCCCGGTGAGCAAGTAAAAGAACAGCGACTGCGCGTTCGGCTGCGGCGCTGAGAGCCGCATGAACCGATCGTCAGCCCAGACACGAACGGACACCTTGCGATAACGCATAGAGCACCAAAGCAGAAAGCGCACACGGTAGTAGCAGCTACCGGGTACGCTCTCTGGGGCAACGGGGGGGGTGTCGCCCTAACTGTCGATGATCCGCTGCTGCTACAGCGGTCGATCTGCCGACACCCTACATCACCTCGCGAGAGCGTGTCAACTTCTTCGCGCGT
>CAZEJZ010000234.1:0-5219 GCA_964512415.1 uncultured Opitutaceae bacterium | reverse complement strand
GGTCGTCGAGCGAGTTCTCCACCGGCGTGCCGGTGAGCAGGAACCGCCCGCGCGCCCGAAGCGCGCGCATCGCCTGGGCGTTCTGGGAGCGACGGCTCTTCAGGTGCTGCGCCTCGTCGCCGATGATGCAGGCGAACTCGACCGCAGTGAATCGTTCTTGGTCCCGGACGAGCGTGCCGTAGGACGTGATGACCACGTCGGCGTCCGGGAACGCGGCGGAGCGGTCATGCCGGGCCTGACCATGATGCACCCGGACACGGAGGTGCGGGGTGAACCGGGCGGCCTCGCGCCGCCAGTTTTCGAGGAGCGAGGCTGGGCAGACGATGAGCACCTGGCCGCCGCCCTCCGCGAGGATCGCGCAGACAAGGCCGAGGGCCTGCAGGGTCTTCCCGAGGCCCATCTCGTCGGCGAGGATGCCGCCCAGCCCGTGGCGATGGAGGTGATGCAGCCAGGCGACCCCGAGACGCTGGTACGGCCTCAGGGTGCCGTTCAGGGGCCCAGGCAGGCGCCCGGGGGCGAGGACCGAGAGGTCGCGCAAGGCAGCGCTGCGGGCGCGCCATGCCTCGGGCGGGGCGAAATGAGGTGCGACCTCGCCGAGGACCGACTCCACCTCCGGGAGCCGTGCGGTCGAGATGCGGTGCGTCCGCCGTGCGAGCGTGCCGCCCGCGCCGCGTTCGCCGGCAAGGGCCTGCTGGGCGGCGCGGACCCGAGCCACGACCTGCGGCGCGAGGATCAGGATCCGCGATCCGGATTCGACGTAGTGGCGGTTGGAGGCAAGCGCCGCCTGCACGGCGGCCGCGTCGCCGGCGGGCACGTCCAATCCCAGCGTCACCTCAAACCCCTCCGCGGCGGCCCGGGCCTCGGTCAGAATTCCCGCCTCGGTCAGGCGACTCGTATTGCGGGTGAAGTTCTCGGTGAATGCGGCGCGGAAGTCCTCGCGGAGCGCATGACCGTATTCCGCCAGGAAGTTGAGCACCTTGTGGCGGTCGCGGAGCCACCAGCGCCGGTTGGATGGCTCGAGGGCGAAGCCGTGGGTGCGGAGAAGTTCGTGGACGGCGCCGTAGGACGCATGCTCGCGCGAGGGCAGCGTGATCGCGAGGAACTGCTCCGAACCGTCGACGACCATCGGGGTGGCGGCCGCTCCGAGGGACCGACCGGCCAACGCGGCGGAGCGGGCGGCGCTTGCGCCGGACGGGGCGCCCGCGGAGGCCGGCCGCGCCGCCGCGGGTGACGGTGACGACGGGACTGCGGGTGCGCCCGGAGCGGCAGCCTCGCCGAGATGTTCGCTGACGCCGCGGAGCACGTCCCCGACCCAGAGCAGCGGCCGGTCAGGCTCGTTGGCCCAGGCGAAGGCGGGCAAGCCGCGGAGAAGGGTGACCAGCTCCCGCAGTTGGAGGCGCGTCAGCTGAAGCACAAGGGAGCGCTCCGGAGCTGCGCCGAAACGCTGCAAGGCGGCGAGGGCGGGCAGCCATTCCACCCCTGGAGGGCGGTCGAGGTCGACCCGGACCTGCACGGCGATCGCATTGCGGCCGGCGGCGGCGGCGAGGTTCGGCGGCAGAATCAGACGCAGCATGCGGGCGGCGCGGGTCAGAGCCGTTGGAAACGGAACTTGGCCAACGCCCACAACCACGTCAGCGGATCACGGAAGACCGCGATCTTCTTGCCCTCCTTGAAGGACCGCGACCGGTACTGCACGGGAATCTCGATCGGGCGGTGACCGCGGCGGATGAGCTTGATCAGGAGTTCCCAGTCGAAGTCGAAGCGGTTGCTCTCGAACCGGAGCCCGGCGATGCAGTCGCGGCGGAAGACCTTGTACATCGTGAACGGATCGCGCAGCCAGACGCCGCACGAGACGTTGATGAGCGTGGCGAAGGTCCAGTGGGCGCAGTTCAGCACGAATGCGTGCACCGGCTGATCCGCGAACTGTCGGAGGGCGAATCCGCTGCCGGCCGCGTGACGCGAGCCGAGGACAAAGCCGTGCCTTCCCTCCGCGATCGGCGCAATGAGACGCTCGTAATCGTCGAGGCTGTACTCGAGATCCGCGTCCTGGATGAGCAGGATCTCGCCGGTGGCCCGGGCGAACCCCTCGCGCACGGCGAACCCCTTGCCCCGCGGCCGCTCCTGCAGGATCAGCGTCACCCGCGGATGCGCCGCGTAGGTCGCGACCACCGCGCGGGAACCATCGGTGGAGTTG
Organism: uncultured Opitutaceae bacterium; assembly: GCA_964512415.1. Classification (GTDB taxonomy): domain Bacteria; phylum Verrucomicrobiota; class Verrucomicrobiia; order Opitutales; family Opitutaceae; genus UBA6669. The sequence goes on along the minus strand of CAZEJZ010000234.1, from coordinate 3,025 downwards.
CTCTCCACGATGATCACCTCCAGCTCCCAGCCCGGTATCTCCTTGGCGAGAAGTGCGTCGAGCGCGATGCGGGCCGTGGCGATCTCGTTGAAGACCGGGACGATCACGGAAAGCCGGCGCCGCGGCGGTGGGGACGTGGGAGAAGGGGAGGGCACGGTCGATCCTGACGGTCTCACGTTCCGGCCGTGGGGACCAAGCCGGAAATCGTCCGGGAGGCCGGTTGACACCGAAATCCGTCTGCGTCTGATGCGGCGGACCGGGCGGTGTGTTCAGACTCGCCCGGTGCGGGGTGTCCCCCCAAGCTTTCCTCCTGATGAATCCCCACGAGTACAACGCCCTGCATGTTCTGCACGTCCTGTCGGCCCTGGTGCTGATCGGCTTCACGTTCTACGCCTTCGCGGCGCCGGCGGCCTCGCGCAAGTCGGTGATGATCTGGACCGGCGTTTCCAGCCTGCTGATTCTCGTGACCGGCATCCGGATGTGGCAGGGCATTTATGCGTTCTCCGGGGGCTGGGCCATTGTGAAGATCGTGGCGTGGCTTGCCTTGTCCGCTTTGGCGGGACTGGGCTTCCGCCGGCGTGAGAAGGCGGGTGCGCTCATCTGGGTTGCTCTCGCGTTGAGCGCCGTGTCGGTGGTCATGGTTTACAATCGTCCGTTCTAAAGTCGGGGAGGGCGGCGCAGCCGCCTGAGCCCTCGCCTCTCCGTTGTGGCCGAGTCGATCTGCGGGCTTTGGGTCGCGCCCGGAGGGGACGTGGTCCTGCAAGTGGCGGACGCCTCCGGTGCGCGACGGATCGCGAACGATCGGCTGCGACCATTCCTTTGGACGGGAGGGCGGCCCGACGGCGACGGACCGTCGGGGGGAACTTGGACGGCGCTTGCGGGTGCAGGTTTCTTCGGCGGCCTCGCGGAGGCGGCGAACCCTGAGGAATTGGACGCCTGGGCGCGCACGGTGCGGGAGCGCGGCGTCGAGACCGACCGTGTGCAGCCCTGGGAGACGCAGTACCTGCTGCAGCAGCGGACGCGGCTCTTCGCCGAGTTGCCGTTCAGCCGGCTGCGGCGCTGCCAACTCGACCTTGAGACGGCGAGCGTCGATGGCGCGTTCAGTGACGCCTCGCGCCCGTCGGACCGCATCCTCGCCATTGGTCTTCGCTGTGGTGACCGCGAGAGGCTCCTGCAGTTGGCGGAGCCGACCGACGAGGCGGAACGCGCCCTCCTGCTCGCCTTCACGGCGGCGCTGGCGGAGGAGGATCCGGACACCCTCGAAGGACACAACGTGTTCCGCTTCGATTTGGACTACCTCCGGCAGCGCGCGCGACGACTGCGCGTGCCGTGCGACTGGGGTCGATTCGGCACGAAGGCGACGTGGCGCAACAGCCGGTTCAAGGTCGGGGAGCGCTGGCTCGACTTTCCCCGCTGTGACCTGCCCGGGCGCGCCGTGATCGACACGTACTTTCTCGTGCAGGCGTATGACCTCACGGCGCGTGAACTGACCTCCTACGGCCTGAAGGACGTCGCGGTCGCGCTCGGCATCACGCCCGCCGATGCGGCGGCATCCGGGGAACGGACGTACATTGACGGGACGCAGCTCTCCCGCGCGTTCACCGAGGACCGCGAACGCTTCCTGCGCTACCTCTCAGACGACCTGCGGGAGACCCGCGGCCTCGCGGACCTGCTCCTGCCCACCTATTTCGAGCAGACCCGGAGCTTTCCGGTGCTCCTCCAGGATGCGACGCTCCGGGGCACCACCTCGCGGATCGACCTCCTCTTTCTCGAGGACTACTACCATGCCCGGCAGGCGTGTCCGCGACCGCCGGAGATCGCCTCGTTCGAAGGCGGCTACACCCGGAGCTTCCGCGAAGGTGTGTTTCGTCACGTCCTCCACTTTGACGTCGCCTCGCTCTATCCCAGCCTCCTGCTCCAGATGGGCCGCAATCCGGCGTCGGACGAACTGGGCGTCTTCCTCGGCACGCTGCGCTCGCTCCGTGAGTACCGCCTGCGCTACAAGCAGCTGGCCCGGACCGCGGCCACGGAGGAGTTGCGGCGCGAGGCCGGCGCGCGACAGGCGAGCTTCAAGATCCTGATCAACTCCTTCTACGGCTACCTCGGGTTCTCGGGCGCCCGCTTCGCGGACGGGGCGCTGGCGGCGGAGGTCACGCGGCAGGGACGCGAGTTGCTGCACGTGCTGATCGAAGGATTCGCGGCGGCGGGCTGCGTGCTCCTCGAGGCGGACACCGACGGAATCTACCTCTCCTCGGAGACGTATTTTGACCGACCGGAAGCGCTCCTCGAGCGAATTGCTCCCCTGATGCCGGAGGGCCTTGAGTTGGAGTTCGATGGCCGGTACCCGGCGATGTTCTGCTACAAGGCGAAGAACTACGCGTTGCGCGACGATGGCCGGGTGATCCTGCGCGGCAGCGCGCTGCGCTCGCGGGGGACGGAACCCTACCTGCGCACGCTGACGGAGCAGTTGATCGCTCACCTTCTGGGGCTGCGCGAGGAGTCTCCGCTGGCCACGCTCGCGGAGTTGCGGGCGCGGATCATGCGGCGTGAACTGCCGGTGGCGGAGCTGGCCCGGACGGAAAGTCTCAGCCAGAGCACCGAGGCGTACGAACGTTTCGTGGCGGCCGGCGGCAAGCCACGCCGGGCCAGTGCGGAGGCGGCGCTGCAGATGGAGCGCCGGCCCGGGCTTGGGGACAAGGTGTCCTACTACCTCGTCCCGAAGGAACGCGGCCGGTCCAGCGACTGGCAGCGCGCCCGGCCGGTGGAGCGCTACGATGCCGTGCACGCGCCGTATGACGCGGCCGCGTACGTGGAGAAGATTGACGAGTGGCTGACGCGCTACGCGGCGTTTGTATCGCCTGAGGAACTCGCCAAGGCGAGAGGGACGCCCCCGGCCGATCCGGAGGCGGAGTTCAAGCTCGAGTAACGGGGGCGGCGGTCAGGACCAGCGCAGGTCGGTGCGCGAGAAAGGCAGGCTGCGGATGCGCTTGCCGGTCGCGGCGAAGACGGCGTTGGCGATGGCCGG
>CAZEJZ010000233.1:0-5222 GCA_964512415.1 uncultured Opitutaceae bacterium | reverse complement strand
GCGCACCGAACTGCCCGCGCAGCGCGACCCCGCGGCGCTCCAACGCATCCCGGATGTCGGCTTCGAAGGAATTCAGGGCGATCTCGTCGGCCCGCTCCGTGCCGACGAATCGGCTGCCGCCGTTCGCCGCGTAATCGAGGTAAGCCTTCAGCATCGCCACGCCCCGCGCCCCGCTTCGCTTCAGGTCGATGTCATGCGCCGCGAACGAGCTCACCACGGTCATGCGTCGTTTCGCCCGCGTGATCGCCACGTTGAGGCGCCGGTAGCCAGCGTCCTGCAGCAGCGGACCGAAGCGCAGGGGCAGGTCGCCGGATGGCCCCTTCGCGTAGCCGACGGACAGGATGATGGCGTCGCGCTCGTCGCCCTGCACGCGCTCGAGGTTCTTGACGAAGAAACGCTCCTCCCGCTCCACGTCGAGGAACGGCTCGAGCTCCGGATGATCCTCGGCCGCCCGGTCGATGGCTGCCTCGATCCGGTTGGCGTGCTTGATGCTGAGCGCGATGACCCCGAGTGATTCGGTGGGGCGCGCCCGGGCGTGCTCGCGCACGAGTTCCACCACCCGCTCCACCTCGCGCGAGGCGCTCTCCTCCTGACCGGCCAGCGAAGCGTCGTGAGGCACGAGGACGTGGCGGATCGCCGCGTCGTCCCGGGCGGATGGGAAGGTGATCAGCCGCTTCGAGTAGACTTCGGCGTTGCTGAACGTGATCAGCCGCTCGTCCTCGCTGCGATAATGCCATTCGAGCATCCGGTTCGGCAGGAAGCTCTCCAGCGAGGCGAGCACACTCTCAAATCCGGTCGTCGCCTCGCGCGCATCCGACCGGCCATCTCGCCCGCTGTTCTCCAACGCCTCGTCGAGTTCCTCCTCCTCGGTCTGAGAGGCGAAGAACGAGGTCGGAGGCATCTGATGTTGGTCCCCGGCCGCGACGACCTGCCGGGCGCGGTAAATCGCCGGCACCGCATCCTCCGGCGGGATCTGACTGGCCTCGTCGAAGATCAGGACGTCAAACAAGTCAGGCTGGGGCGCCAGCAACTGACTGACCGAGAGCGGACTCGCGAGCCAGCAGGGCGCGACGCGGGTGAGCACGTGGGGTGCCTCCTCCAGCAACCGTCGCAGCGGGATGTGCCGCGCCTTCTTGCTCGCCTCGCGCAGCACGACGGACGACTCGTCGGGGTGCTGATTCATCGCCTCGATCGCCCGCGAAGCATGCAGACGACGCACCCGCGCGGCGGCGAGCTGCAGGCGTTCGTCGTCGAGGCGGAGGAATTCGGCGACGATCTTCTCGTGCGACCTTCCTTGGAAGCGCGCCAGCTCAGGCTCGCGCGCGAAAATCAGCTCGAGCTGCGTCGCATGGATCACGTACTCGAAGCGTTCCGAGATCGTGGCGCCTGCCGCCGAGGCGACGAGGCTGCGGAGGAAAGGTTCCAGCCCGCTGGCGCGAAACTCCGCCTCCATGGCCCGCACGGCCGGCATCCGGAACGCGGTCGCACTGTCCGCGACCAGGGCCGCCGCAAAGTCACCCAGAGCCCGCCATTCGGCATCGTCGCCCGGCACTGTCGGGACCACCGCACGCAACGCCGTGCGCACCCGGTCGAGTGCGGCAACGACGGCGACGAGGTCGGCGGCCGCGGGCACCCACTGCACCCGCGCATCACCCAGCACGCGCTGCCAACGCGTGCGCACGTCCAGCGCGCGCCTCGCCTCGGCAAGCAAGTCGGGCGTCGCCGTGCGCGTCCGGCGGTGCGACTGCACGTCCCGGCGGGCGGCCCGGTACGCCGCGGAGCTGAGCGACGCCCAGACGCGTGCGAACCGACCCCGTGCCGCTGGCTCGAGTGCGGCGACGGCCGGAGCCAGGGAGACGCCGTGGATCGACGCGTGCCACGATGCGTCGAGATCGCGCAGGTCCGAGAGGAGGCCCGCGAGCTCCGTGACGCCCCGCCACGAGCGCGGCGCCGCGGCACCGCACTCCCGGCTGAATCGCTCGAGCGCCGCGGCCATGTCCGGGATGAGCCGGTTCGCAACCTCCCGCGCCCCCTCGAGCGCGCGCCTCACCCCGTCCCCATCCGCCACGGCGGCCTCGCGCCACGGGGTTGCCACGGTGCCCAGGTAAAGTCCCGAATCGCTCTCGATTTCGCTGATGCGGTCGCGGAGCTGCCGCAGCTTTTCACCCGCGAAGCCCGCAAACGCGCCATCGCCGACCCGCACCTCGCTCCGCGCGTCGGCAGGCAGGCGCAGCAAGCGGCCCACGACTTGAATGAAGGATGCGTCGAGCGGGGCGTGCGGTTCGTTGACCCGGCGAGCGTGGTCGTTGAGGGCGCGCCGACGCGCCTCGAAGCGTTCCAGCGTCGCCTCCTCGCGCACCCGTTCACCCGGATCCCTGATCCAGCCCAGTGTCTCCTTGAGACGCTCCATCACCTGGCGGCGCGAGATCGTAGCCCCGTGGAGATCGAGCACAAGATGCCCCAGACCGACGCGCGGATCGGAAAGTCGCTTGATGACGGCATCGAGCGCCGCGCGCTTTTCCGCGACGAACAGCACGCTCTTCCCGTTGGCCACGCACTGGGCAATGAAGTTGGCGATCGTCTGGCTCTTGCCCGTGCCCGGGGGGCCTTGGATGACGAGATGGGCGCCCCGCTCGGCGGCCTCGATGGCGGCCTGCTGCGAGGAGTCGCTCAGCAGCACGTGGAACTCCTCGCGCGCAGCGCGGCGGTCGGACCCGCCCTCGGACCCTTCGCCAGATGAGCCCGCCTGCCGCAGGCGCTCGCGCGTCTGGGCGTCGCCGGCGAAGGCGGCCAGCAGGGCGCTCGTCGCCAGGGCCTTCCCGTTGGCCTTCAAGTCCTCGACCATCGGCATGCGGGCGAAGGAAAAGTTCGCGATCACGGCGCGCGGCTGGACGGAGAAATCCGGGACGCTGGAGCCCACGGCGGCGGCCAGCTGGGTCCAGAGACGCTGGGGATCAAGGGACCACTGTCCGTCCTCGTCCTCGCGGCTGCAGTCCTCCAGCAGCGCCTCGGCGTCGACGGCGGCTTGGTAGTCCTCGCGGAGCACATGCAGCAGCACCGGGTTGACCTGCGCCGCGCCCTGCACGCGCAGCCGCAGATCCAGTCCCAGCTGTCCCCGCGCGGACGCCTGCACCGGTGCGAGCAGGACCGGGGCGCTGTAGCGACCGCCGCCATCGAGGGCGGGCCACGACGCGATGCCCAGCGCGATTTGCAGGGTCTCGATGCCCTTCTCCTCGCGGTTGCTGACGGCCTTGCGCAGGATGGTGGAGAGTGCCTGGGCGGTCGCCTTCGGTTCCCGCGGACGCACCTCGCTGCGCGCGAGTTCCTTCAGATCGACCTCCTTGCCCTGCAGGAAATCGCTGACCGCCTCGCTGTCCACGGCGAGCTCGAGCATGCCCAGCTTGAGGTCCCGGAAGAAGAGCAGCGTATTGCGGCGGGAAAGATCGATCAGCTTCTTGACCCACAGATCCCGCGCGGCGGAGACCACGGGGCCGAGATCCGGCGCGGCAGCGGGGGGAACGGGGCGGGACATAACGAAACGACTCGGCAGGCTGGGCGCATTCTCCCGTGCTGTCCACCCTGAGAAGCCGGCCCAGCAAGTGCGCCTCAGCCGGGCGGCGACGCAGACACGTGCCGTTTACTGCGTCACGCGACGCCGCGTGCCGACGCCGACTCCCATGATCACCGACGAGGGCGATGATAATCCGAATCCGACCTCGCCGTTCGATCGGGCGTTGCATCCGGAACAAAGCCTCGCTCCTCCGCACCGCGTCACGAGCCCGCGCATCGACCGGATGACGTCACTCCGGCGGACGCCCGGGAACGGCCTGCTGCGAGCAGAAACCTTCGGTGTAAATTTGGTCGCCGCTACGGCGATGACTGTTCACGGTTGCGAGTCGATCCCGCAACCGAGCAACGCATGAGTGGAGTTTTTCTTCTGGGCCTGTCACTCCTGTTCCTGCACGAGATGGACGCGGTCCGGTGTCATGAGTGGCGAATCTTTCCCGGCCTGTCTCTCCTGAAGGAGAGGACCGGATTCCTCGTCTTCATGGCGCTGCATGTGCCACTGTTTATCGTCGTCGTGAGCGCGCTGGAAAACCCGGGCTTTCGCAAGGGATTTGACGGGTTTCTGATCCTGCACTTCGGACTCCACCTGCTGTTCCTGCGGCACCCGAGGAATGAATTCAAAGACTGGATATCCTGGATGATCATCAGCGCAGCGGCGCTGTGTGGAGCGCTCGATCTTGTCACTCTTGCCTGATTCATTCACCCCTGCTGTCCGATGGACTTCATCAAACTCTACTTTGCCGCGGAAAAGAACGAGAGCCTGATCTTCATTGCTTTCGGCGTGCTCACGACCGCCTTCTCCCTCTACGGGTTGGTGAAGTGGGGCGATCTTTTCTACAAAGGCTTTGCCGCCCCCGCCATCCTGATCGGCATCATACAGTTGGTGGTGGGCGGCTCGGTGTATTTCCGGACCGATCGGCAAGTGGCGGATCTGGAGGCTCTTTATCAAAAGGACCGAGCCGCGTTCGTCTCCCGGGAGACCCCGCGGATGGAGACCGTCATGAACAACTTCGCGCTCTACAAGAAGATCGAGGTGGCATTCGTGGTGATCGGCCTTCTGCTGATCTTCTTCGCGCCGCCGCGGCAGTTTTGGCTGGGCATCGGTGTGGGGATGTTGCCGCAGGGTGCGTTGATGCTCACGGCCGATATCTTTGCGGAGAGGCGTGGGCACGAGTACATCGCGGCGATCGCGCGGACGTGAGGATCCAGTTCGGACTCACTTCGCCTGACGAAGGCCCGGATGACACTACACGGCTTGACCCGTAGACTGCGGGGACCCGAAGCGGCGGAACCCCACCAGCGGGTGACTAAAGGATCGCCTTGCCGAGGCGGCTCATGAGATTCTTCCTCGGTAAGCGCAGCTTTTTCCCATCGAAACCCACCCTCTTATCCGCATGACTCCCGACCAGAAGTTTCTCGCCCTGAACCTCCCGCAGCCGCCCGTCACCAAGCCCGGCGGCATCTTCAAGCCCCTCGTGGTTGTCGGCAACCTCGCGTATGTCTCGGGGCACGGTCCCCAGCTGCCGGACGGCTCGATGATCTCGGGCCGCGTCGGGCAGGACCTCGACCTTGAGGCGGGCCGCGCGGCGGCGCGCCAGACCGGCGTGGCGATCCTCACCACCGTCCGCGCCCAGCTTGGTTCCTTGGACCGCGTG
>CAZEJZ010000232.1:0-5222 GCA_964512415.1 uncultured Opitutaceae bacterium | reverse complement strand
CTGAAGCGACGGCCGCCCTTGACGACCTTCGCGCAGCGATTGATGAAGACGACCTTCTCGATCATCTCGGGACCGTCGGACTTGGCCGGCGCATCGCGGCGCGGGCCACGGCTGTCACGGCCGCCGGGGCCGCGACGGCCGCCACCAGGGCCGCCTTGGCCGCCGAACGAGCGGGACTTGGGGGCGGGGGCGCGGGTTTCGGTGCCGCTGTCGGCCGCGGGGGAAGGAACAGATTCAGTGCTCATGGGCAACAGCGGTTAAAAGACCAGACCACCCTCGCGGGCAGCTTCGGCAAAGCTCTTCACCTTGCCATGATAACGGGCGCCGCTGCGGTCGAAGACCACGGCGCTGAGACCGGCCGACTTCGCCTTGGCGACGAAGGCCTCACCGAGGCGCTTGGCACCGGCGAGATTGGCCTTGAGACCCTCCTTGCGGAGAGCCGGATCGAGGCTCGAGACGAACACGAGCGTGGAGCCCGCGGCATCGTCGATCGCCTGGGCGTAGATGTGCTTGGTGCTGAACTTGACGCTCAGACGCGGCCGGGCGGCGGTGCCCACCACCTTCTTGCGGATGCGCCAGCGGCGCTTTTGCAGCAGGTCGGCCTTCTTGATGGTATTCATGAAGTAAATCCCTCGAATGCAGGTTACGACGGGCCTTAGGCGACCGTCTTGCCTTCCTTGCGGCGAACGCGCTCGCCGACGATGCGGACACCCTTGCCCTTGTACGGCTCGGGCGGATAATAGCTGCGGATCTCGGCCGTGACGGCACCGACCAGCTGCTTGTCGACTCCCTCGACCTTGAGCTTCGTCTGATCCGTGACGGTGACCTTGATGCCCTCCGGGATGTCGAAGAGGATCGGGTGCGAATAACCGAGCGCGAGATCGAGCTGCTTGCCCTTGAGGACGGCCTTGAAGCCGACGCCCTGGATCTCGAGCTCCTTCACGTACCCCTCGGTCACGCCCTTCACCATGCCGGCGACCACGGAACGCGCGGTCCCGTACATCGCCCGCGAAAAACGGGTATCGTCGGTGGGAGCGAACGTGACCTTCTTGTCGGCGACATCGATCTTCACGACCGGTGCGAAGGACTTCTGGACCTTGCCCTTCGGGCCTTCGACGAGAACGGAGTTGCTCGCCGCGTTCACGGCGACTTTCACCTTCTCGGGAATGACAACGGGCTGCTTTCCAATGCGGCTCATGAGTAAGTCTCCTTGGGTTACCAGACGGTGCAGACCAGCTCGCCGCCGACCTTGTGGCGAAGACAGTTCTGGTTGTTCATCAAGCCGCGCGAGGTCGAAAGGATGCTGATCCCGAGCCCATTGAGAACGCGCGGGATTTCCTGGTAACCGTAGTAGAGACGGCGACCGGGGGTGGACACGCGCTTCACCTGGGTGATGGCGGGCGTCTCGTTCACGTACTTCAACTTCACGACGAGGGTCTTGTGACCGCGCTCGTCGGTGCCGTTCGAGTAGTCGGTGATGAAGCCGTCTTCCTTGAGGATGGCCGCGATGGCCTCCTTCATTTGGGAATGGGGCGAGGCGGTCTCCGCCTGTCGCGCTTGCGACGCGTTCCGAAGACGCGTCAGGAAATCGCTGATGGGATCAGTCATGGTGGTGGATGCTGCTTGGGTGAATCCGACGGGTCATATCCCGGGCACCGGAGGTGCACGCACTCCCGTCGGGGAATGAAATTACCAGGAGGACTTGGTCACGCCCGGGATCTTGCCGGCCAGCGCGAGCTCGCGGAACTGGATACGGGAGACGCCGAACTTGCCGATGTACGCGCGCGGACGGCCGCTCATCGAGCAACGGTTGCGGATACGGACGGCGGAGGAGTTGCGAGGAAGCTTCTGCAGCTTCTTTTGGGCGGCGAAGAATTCCTCGTCGGTGGTCGCCGGGTTGGCGAGCAGGGCCTTGAGCTCGGCGCGCTTGGCGGCGAACTTCGCCGTGAGCTTCTTGCGCTTGTCGTTGCGCTGGATGGCGGATGTCTTGGGCATGGCGGGAGTCTTCGGATCAGGCGGCGGCCGACTTCGGGTTCTCGGAGCGGCGGAACGGCATGCCGATCAGGCGGAGCAGTTCGCGGCCCTCGTCATCCGACTTCGCCGTCGTGACGATCGTGATGTCGAGGCCCATGGTCTTCTTCACGTTCTCAACCGTGATTTCCGGGAAGATGGTGAAGTCGGTGATGCCGAGGTTGTAATTGCCTTGGCCATCGAGCTTCGGCGACACGCCGCGGAAGTCGCGGATCGTCGGGATCGACACCGCCAGCAGGCGATAGAGGAACTCCCACATGTTGGTGCCGCGCAGGGTCACGTGCGCGCCGACCACCTGGCCGGCCCGGAGCTTGAAATTGGCGATCGCCTTGCGCGACTTGGCGAGCACGGGCTTCTGGCCGGCGATCAGGCTGAGATCGCGGGCGATGTCAGCGATCTGGTTCTTGTCGGCCTCGGAATCGATGCCGGTGTTGATCACGATCTTCGTGATGCGCGGCACTTCGTGCACGTTCTTGTAGCCGCGCAGCTTCGTCAGCTCAGGGACGACCTGCTCGGCATACAGTTTCTTGAGGGCGGGTACGGTACTCATGGAGGAAGCCCCGGGTTTCCAAGCCGGTGGCAAAGGGAGTTCGTGAAGGGAGGAAAAGGGAAGACGTTCTCAGTGCCCCGGTTCCGAGGCAAGGGAGAACGCAAGGGAGGTTAGGCCGTCGCGGCAGCCTTAGCCGGACGGCGCTTGCTGGCGTCGTAACGGCTCTTCAGCTGCAGGTTGGACACGTGGATGGAGCCTTCGCGCTCGGCGATGGTGCCGTTGGGATGCTCCTGGGACTTCTTGAGGTGACGCTTGATCATCGCGACGCCCTCGACGCGGGCGCGCTGCGAACCGGCGAGGATCTCGAGGATCTTGCCGGACTTGCCGCGATGGGCTCCGGCGAGGACGACGACTTCGTCGCCGCGTTTGATGTGGAATGTCGGCATGGTCGGCTCCTTTACAGCACCTCGGGGGCGAGCGAGATGATCTTCATGAAGTTCTTGGCGCGCAGCTCGCGGGCGACGGGCCCGAAGATGCGGGTGCCGCGCGGATTCCCGTCGGCACCGATGATAACGATGGCATTGGCGTCGAAGCGCAGGTAGCTGCCGTCAGCGCGACGCACCGGGGCGCGCGTGCGGACGACGACGGCCTTGGCGACCTCGCCCTTCTTCACGGTGGCGTCGGTGGTGCTCTCCTTGATGTGGACCGTGACGATGTCACCGACACCGGCGGTGTCGGTATTCTGGCCCTTGCGGGAGATGAATGCGGCCTTGCGAGCGCCGGTGTTGTCGGCGACCTCGACGATGGAACGAAGCTGGATCATGGGATTCCTTTCAGTCTGCGACGGATGGGCTCAGACGCGGGCTCAAGCCTGCGCCGGCGCCTTCGGCGCGGTGGTCTTGGTGGGAACGGCCGCGGCGACATCGGCCTCGGTGATCGCGACCGCGTCGGACGTGACGGCTCGCTCAACGATGCGGACGATGCGCCAGCGCTTCAGGCGGCTGAGGGGACGGGTCTCCATGACCTCGACCTTATCGCCCGCCTTCGTCTCGTTCTTCTCGTCGTGGACGTGAAGGACGGTCTGGCGATTGATGACCTTGTGGTAACGCGGATGCGGCGTCTTGTAGGGGATCGTGACCTTGACCGACTTGTCGCCGGAGCGGGTGGTGACGAACCCGGTAAGGGTCTTGCGGGTGTTGCGCGTGGACATGGCGGTTAGGCGGCTTTGACGGATTTCTTCGCGTTCGCCCCGGTGAGGAGGCGGGCAATGTCCTTGCGCAGGGCACGGAGCTCGTGGGTCTTCTCGACCTGGCCGGTGTGCTTGCGGAGACGGAGTTGGAGAAGACGCTCGCGGGCCTCGCGGATCTTGGTGTCGATCTCGGCGGGCGTCAGTTCACGGATTTCTTTGGAAGTCATGGCGGTCGGTGATGTCGGGATTACCCGGGGGTTAGGCTGCGGCACCGGCGCGCGCGATGAAGCGGCAGCGGAACGGCAGTTTCGCGTCAGCGAGGCGGAAGGCCTCCTTCGCGATCGAAGTCGGGACGCCGGACAGCTCGAAGAGCACCGCGCCGGGCTTGATGACCGCGACGTAGAACTCGACGGGGCCCTTACCCTGACCCATGCGGGTCTCCGCCGGCTTCTTCGTCACCGGCTTGTGCGGGAAGATGCGGATCCAGAGCTTGCCCTTGCGCTTGAGGTGGCGGGAGATCGTGACGCGGGCCGCCTCGATCTGCTGGCCCGTCATTGGGCCACGGGAGAGGGACTGAAGACCAAACTCGCCGAAGGCCAGGGTGTTGCCACGCTTGGCGTTGCCGGCGCGCGAGCCCTTCTGGGACTTGCGGAACTTGGTGCGGGAGGGTGCGAGAGCCATGGGAGATATCCGGAGTTTTGAAGTTCGGACCCGCTGCGGAAAGGCAGCGGGGGAGGAACCAGCTTAGGCGTTGGCGTCAGCTTCCTTTTTGCAGATCCAGCACTTCACGCCGATCTTGCCGTACACGGTCTGAGCCTCGGAGAAGCCGTAGTCGATGTGTTCGCGGAGGGTGTGCAACGGCACTCGGCCCTTGCGCTGCCACTCGCGACGCGCGATGTCCGCGCCGCCAAGGCGACCGGAACACTGGATACGAATGCCCTCGGCACCGAGCGCCATGGACATTTCCACGGCCTTCTTCATCGCACGGCGGAACGCGATGCGACGCTCGAGCTGGAGAGCGACATTCTCGGCCACGAGCTGCGCCTCGATCTCGGGCTTCTTCACCTCTTGGATGTCGAGGAGGATTTCCTTGCCCGTGAGCTTGGCGAGCTCGTCCTTGATCTTCTCGACCTCCTGGCCCTTGCGGCCGATCACGACGCCCGGACGGGCGGTGTAGATCTTGACGCGCACGCGATTGGAGGCGCGCTCGATGAAGATGCGCGGCACGGACGCCTGCTTCAGCTTCTCCATCAGCTTCTCGCGGATGATCTGGTCCTCGAGGAGGAGCTTCGGGAAATCCTTCTTGGTGGCGAACCAGCGGGACTGCCAGTTCCGACGAACGGCAAGACGGAAACCGGTGGGATTGGTCTTTTGGCCCATGGAGAGGATTAGTTGGAGTTGCCGTCCGTCAGGACGATCGTGATGTGGGACATCTTCTTGCGGCGGGGCATGGCGGTACCACGCGCTCCGGCCTTGAAGCGCTTGAGCACGGGACCCTGGTCCACGATGGCG
>CAZEJZ010000231.1:0-5224 GCA_964512415.1 uncultured Opitutaceae bacterium | reverse complement strand
AGCCCGCCCTCCCGGACGCTCGACGCCACCCATGCCGTCGCGTGCCACATGGCCGACCGCACCTCCGGCCACAGCAAGGCGGCGACAGGAGCAACCGCATGAGCGCCTCCCCGGTCACCGCCCCCGAGCGCGCCGCCGGCAAGCGGTCAATTCTCGACATACGCGGCCTCACGGTCACGTTCACGGGCGGCTCGAAGCCCGTGCGGGCGCTCGACGGCGTCGACCTCTCGCTCGCCGAAGGCGAGGTGATCGCGCTGCTCGGCGAATCCGGTTCGGGCAAGAGCGTGACGCTGCGCTCGTTGCTGCGTCTTCATCCCCCGCGCAAGTCGCGCGTGGAGGGCTCTGTCACGGCCGACGGCATCGACGTGATGGCGCTTTCCGGCGCTGCGCTGGAGGATTTCCGCGGCAAGAAGATCTCCATGGTCTTCCAGGAACCGATGCTGGCCATGGACCCCGTCTACACGGTGGGCAGCCAGATCATCGAGGCGATCCGCCGACACGAGACCATCTCGACCTCTGGCGCACGCGAGCGCGCGCTCGAGCTTCTGCGTCGCGTCCGCATTCCCAGCCCGGAACGTCGCCTGGAGGCCTATCCGCACGAGATGTCCGGCGGCATGCGCCAGCGCGCAATGATCGCATTGGCGCTGTCGAGCAAGCCCAAGATCCTGCTCGCCGACGAGCCGACCACCGCGCTCGACGCCACTGTGCAGGTGCAGATCCTGTTGTTGCTGCGCGAACTTCAGCGCGAACTCGGACTGTCCGTGATTTTCGTGACGCACGACATCTCCGTCGCGGTCGAGGTGGCCGATCGCATCGCCGTCATGTATGCCGGCCGCATCGTCGAGATCGGCTCTGTGCGCGACGTCATCCGCGCTCCGCGGCACCCCTACACGATCGGCCTGCTCTCGACGCGCGGCCACGGCGGACGCCTTTCCGGCAAGCGCCTGCCGGCGATCCCGGGCAGCCCTCCGGATCTGGCGAACCTGCCGCCCGGCTGCGCCTTCGCGCCGCGCTGCGCGCTCGCGACGGATGCCTGTCGCGCGGCCGTGCCCACCCCGGTGGAATTGGCTCCCGGCCACCTCGTCCGCTGCGTTCGCACGGCGGACACGATCGACCGCGCCGCTGCCGCCGCGCCGAATACCGCCGCTGGCGACGCAGGCGGATCGCGATGAAGCTCCTGCTCGTCAACACCAACACCACCGAGGCGATCACCGAACTCCTTCTCGCGCAGGGCCGCAAGGTGGCCGCCCCGACCACGCGCTTGACCGCGGTCACCGGCCGCTTCGGCGGGCGCTACGTCGCGAGCCGAGCGACCTACGCGATCGCAGGGCACGCGGCCCTCGACGCCTACGCACGACACGGCGCCGACGCCGATGCGGTGGTCCTGGCCTGCTTCGGCGACCCGGGCCTGGAGGCCCTGCGTGAAGTGGCGAGCCAGCCCGTGGTGGGTATGGCAGAGGCCTCGTGCCTCGCCGCGGCTCAGACTGCCGGCCGCTTCGCGATCGTCACCGGCGGTGAGCGCTGGGGCCCCATGCTCCGCGAATTCGTTGCCTCGATCGGCCTGGCGGACCGCTTGGCTGTGGTTCACACCCTCGCGCCGACGGGCGGCGACATCGCGCGAGATCCCGAAGGCGCCCTCAGAATGCTCGCCGACGCCTGCCGCCAGTGCATCCGCGACCACGGCGCGAGCAGCGTGATCCTGGGTGGTGCCGGCCTCGCGGGCTTGGCGGAGCGGATCGCCGATCGGGTCGATGCTCCCGTGATCGACAGTCTCACTGCCTCGATCCGTCTTGCCGAGGCAAGAGCCGCGGCCGCCCTCGAGGCAAACGGCCACGCGCAGCGCAGGACGCTCGCTCCCACCGAAACCATAGGGCTCGGCGACGAACTCGCCGCGCTCCTGCGCCAGTCCGGGCCATGACGCCGCCGAACATCCCGATCGAACCTCTCACGAGAGAGGGCTTCGCCCGCTTCGGCGACGTCGTCGACGTTGCGGCCGCGACCGGCCTCTTGGTCAATCAGGGCTATGCCCGGCGCTTCAACGACTTGACCCCTATCGACGTCGCGGCCGAAGGCGGCGCCGTCCAGATCTGCCTCTTCGAGGCACAGCCGCGACCCGCACCGATCTCGATCGAGGTGATGGAGCGCCATCCGCTCGGAACGCAGCTGTTCATGCCCCTGCAGGATCGCCCGTGGCTCGTGGTCGTTTGTGGGGATCCTGCCACGTCCGCGAGCTATCGCGCCTTTCTGGCCTCGGGTCGCCAGGGCGTGAACTATGCCCGCAACGTCTGGCACCACCCGCTGCTCGTCCTCGATCGCGGGAGCCGCTTCATCGTGGTCGACCGCAAGGGACCGGGAAACAATCTCGACGAAGTCCTGCTTGCCGATGCGGGTACGGGGACGCTGCGGCTCGCCCCGCTGCCGCCGGGCATCGAGACCACGCGCTCCCGCTGAAACGGGCGACGCCGCCATCGCCGAGACGCGCCCACCTCGGGTCGCCAGCAGGCTCGGCCGGCGCGACCCGCGCTCAATGGAAGGTGATGTTGATCTTCATCTTCACCAGCCAGGGGAACAGCATCTGCGCCGCCTGCCCGATCGCGAACATCAGCAGTCCGAGAATGAGCAGCGCCGGAATCGCCGCAAGCGCCACTTTGACCAGGAACCAGGTCAGCCGGAAATAAGAGATGTCGAAACCTGAGACGGTCACGCCGCCGCCGGGTGGCTCGTCGGGTCGATACGCCTGCATCGAGGGCTCTCCGGATGGGGCGCCGGAGTACGCATTGCGCGCTTCCCGGGCTCGCTGCTGCTGGGCCTCGCGTTCGCGCAGGAACGTCCTGGGCAGATCGTCTTCGCGGGCTGGCTCGAAACGGGGATCGTCCATCGACGTCTCATGCTCCTGGCTCGGACCCGCAGCTTTCTGGGCCTTCGAGCGCTGCGCTTCCGCCCAGACCTGTTGCGGGTCGAGCGGGTTGCGCCTGCCGTCCGCCTCCGGCTGCGCGCTCCCCGGCTGCGGCCGGGCAGATCCGGCGGCGGCCGGGCCATCGCCGGCTGGTCCTATCGCGCTGCGACGCATGTTGCTACGTTTGGCTCCTGATTTTGTCAGCAATCGGTACACGATTCCGGCAGTTCGTCGACGCCGCTGTCCCCGGCAGTTGAAAACGTTTGTCGGCGGAGCGTTGCCCCAGGGGTGCGACCAGCATGAAAGATCTTGGACGCGAAGCGGCGGCGGCGTTCGACGTGAAGGCCCTGCCGGCCGGCTTCACCGACGATCCGTTCCCCATGTACCACGCCCTGCGGCGGCACTCCCCGGTCCATCCGATGGCGTCCGGCGGCTATTTCCTGACGCGCTTCGCGGACTGCGAGGCCGTTTACAAGGACGCCGTCCTCTTCTCCTCGGACAAAAAGGCGGAGTTCGCGCCCAAGTTCGGCGCGGGCTTTCTCTTCCAGCACCACACCACGAGCCTCGTCTTCAACGATCCGCCCCTGCACACCCGCGTCCGCCGGATCATCGCCGGTGCGCTCTCACCGCGAGCGGTCGCGGACATGGAAGTGCCGGTGACCCAGCTCGTGGACCGGCTGCTCGACGCCATGGCGGGGCGCGCGGAAGTCGATCTGATCGAGGCCCTGGCCGGCGCGGTCCCGGTCGAGGTCATCGGCAACATGCTCGGCGTCCCCCGCGAGGAGCGGGGTCCCTTGCGCGACTGGTCGCTGGCGATCCTGGGCGCTCTTGAACCGGTGCTGACACCCGAACAGTTCAGGACCGGAGAGGCAGCGGTTCGCGATTTTCTCTCCTACCTCGAGCGCCTCGTCGCCGACCGCCGTCGGCGCCCGGGCGACCCCGAGAGGGACGTTCTCACCCGCCTCGTTCAAGGCGAGGGCGACGGGGGCCAACTCTCCGAAGCCGAGTTGCTCCACAACGTGATCTTCATTTTGAACGCCGGGCACGAGACCACGACCAACCTGATCGGGAACGGCCTCTACACGCTGTGCCGGTGGCCCGCCGAGCGCGAGCGCCTGCGGCGGGAGCCGTCCCTGATCCGCGGGGCCGTCGAGGAGATCCTGCGTTTCGAGAGCCCCAACCAGCTCGGCAACCGCATCACGACGGCACCGGCGGTCGTCGGCGGCGTCGCGATGCCGGCCGGCACGTCGCTCACCCTCGCGATCGGAGCGGCGAACCGTGACCCCGGCGAATTTGCGGACCCCGATCGTTTCGACATCGCCCGCACGCCCAATCGACACCTGGCGTTCGGCTCGGGGCCGCATGTGTGCGCCGGCCTGGCGGTCGCCCGCCTGGAAGGTCGCATTGCCATCGAGCGCTTCGTCGATCGCTACCCGCGCTACGAGCTGAGCGGGGCGCCCGTTCGCGGCGGACGGGCGCGCTTCCGTGGCTTCAAGTCGCTTCCGGTGCGGCTGCACTGAGGCCGATTTGGGCCGTGCGATGCCTCGGACACGGAACCCCGGGCTCGCGCAGCCCGGTGCGATCGACGGGTCGCAGAGCCAACCCGGCCCCGGCCTTGGCCCTCGACGAAGCCTCCGGCCGGCCCTGGAACGTCATCGAGTCGCGCGCGACGTCCAGGCGCCGCCGCTCGGCTTGACATTCACCCGACCGGATGCGCTTTTCCGGCGCTATTCAGTGCTTTCAGCGAGAAGGTGCGCCCGAACGGGCGGCAACACGCCATGGCCGAGACGACGATGCATCGATACCGCAGCCACACTTGCGCGGCGCTGCGCAAGGGCGACGTGGGTAAGCAGGCGCGGCTGTCCGGCTGGGTCCATCGCGTTCGTGACCATGGCGGCGTTCTGTTCATCGACCTGCGCGACCACTACGGCATGACCCAGGTGGTGGCCGATCCCGACTCCGTCGCCTTCAAGACCGCCGAGACGCTGCGCTCGGAGTGGGTCGTCCGCATCGACGGCAAGGTGCGTGAGCGGCCTGCCGGGACGACCAACGCCGACATGCCGACGGGTGAGCTCGAGCTCTACGCGACCGCCTTCGAGCACCCACATGTCCTTGCTCGCTCCGCCGCGCTGCATCGAGATGACGTCCGTGCGCGAATCCGGCGCGACGCGCACGAGCCCGCCGGGCAGCACGCGATAGCCCTCGCTGGTGGCCACCGCGTAGAGCCGCATGCCGACGCCGCGCGGCTCGAAGCGTCCGCGTTCGAGCGACCACGCGGGTGTCTGCGAGAGCCGCACCCACTCCTGCGCGACGTACGCGTGCGGCGTC
>CAZEJZ010000230.1:0-5246 GCA_964512415.1 uncultured Opitutaceae bacterium | reverse complement strand
GCCAATCCGCCCCACGCCACAGGCCGCCGCCATCGCGCCGCCATCCCCCCGGCGGGCGCGGAGACGGGCGCGGGCTTCGGCGGCGAGACGCGATCGAAATGCCGGTTCACCTCCTCGCGCCGGACCGCGAGGCCGTCGAGATGCGCAATCACCTGCTCCAGATCGGCGATCGTCGCGGCGTGCCGCGGATCGCGGCGTCGCCATGCATCGAAGGCTGCGGCGCGCCCAGGCGCAAAGCCCTCGTCGCGCTCCGCAAGCCACGCCATCGCCTCCGCCTCGATGGCCGCGGCGTCGCGGTCAGGGGTCCCGCTCGACTTCATGCGCCACCTTTCGCCGGCTCATCCGTGTCGAGCAGTCCTTGCAGGCGGAAGAATCGCGCACAGTCGCGGACGCCCTTCATGAGGTGCACGCGTACGGTGGCCGGAGCGAGGCCGAGATGCGCCGCGATTTCGTTGGGTGAAAATCCGTCCACGTAACGCAACAGCATCACCTCGCGGCAGCGCTCCGGCAGGGTGCCGAGAGCGGCGAGCATCGCCTCGTGCCGTTGCGCAAGATCCAGGATCTCCGCCGCCCCGGGAGCCGGCTCGAGGAACTCGGCCTCGGCGGTCACCTCGATGGAGTCGACGGGAGTGCGGCGCGTCCGGCGGAAGCGGTCAATCGCGACATTGTGAGCCGTCGTGAAGAGGAAGGCGCGCGCGTGGACGAGACGCTGGGTGTCCGTGATCCGCAGCAGGCGGACGTAGGTTTCCTGCACGAGGTCATCGTGATCGGGGAGGCTTGAGAAACGGCGAGACAGAAACGCCCGCAACGCCGGTTCGTGCGGTCGAATTCTCTCGGCGAACCATACGGACTGGTCTGGAGATGTCATGGGGTCTCGTGGCGAGCCGGTCCCGCTGCAGGGTTGCTTCGCATAGCCCCTCGGAGCCGTCGAGTGAAAAGCCGGTGCCAAAGTGACGCGAGGGAATTTCTTGGGGCGCGCTAAACGAAAGCGCGAGACCTGCGTTTATAAGACAGGCGCATCGTTGTTCCAGTCGCGCTCGAGGTTCGCCCCGCTCCGCCCCGCGGAAACGCCGGCGCAGGGACTTGGCCGGCAGAGCCTCCAAGCGAGGGTCAGGGTGGGGTTTACCCGATTTGACGGGCGCCTCCAAGCGAGGGTCAGCCTTGACCCTCGGGCGGAGCCTTTCCCGCATCGTAAGAACCGCGAGTAGACGCGATCTGGTGGTTGGCGATCTTTGGCAAAGAAACACGATTGGTTGGGGACTGAGGAGTCGCTCGCTGCCCGGCCTAATGGACCGCATTTCGTTCTGCATTCAGCGGCCAAGAGCACGTTCTGTCCTGACTCCCGCGACGAGCAAGGTGCAGCGCTTCTCCTGGAGTTCGGCTTCGGCCTGTAGCTGGGCGAGTCTGGACTGCAACACAGCGGGGCGGCTGTTCAAACCAGCGGCGCGCATCGCTTCGGCGTCGGTTCGGTCGGCGCGAATGCGCGCAAGCTGCGCTTCCGCGAGCTCTGCCCGCTCGTGTGCGGCGTGCAGGTCTGAGAGCGCTGTTTCGACCTCGGCGAGTGCCTTCAGCACCACCTTGCGATACTGCGCATGGGCCTCCTGAAGCGCAGCCTCCGCTTCGCTCGCGCGGGCGCGCTGGCGACCACCGTCGAGCAATGGTCCTTGGACTGCCGCTTGCGCTAGCCAGCCGAGCGCGTCGCCGGTGAACCAGTTCCTGAGTGCCTCGCTCACGAAGCCGCCGGTGCCGGTCAACGTGAACGTGGGGTAGCGTTCAAGCTGCGCGATCCCGGTGGCGGCGGCCGCGGCTTCGACGCGTCGCCAAGCGGCCGAAACATCGGCGCGGCGGGCGATCACCGAAGCCGGCGTATCGGGGCGGATGGCCCCGGAGAGCTCCCGTCGCACCAGCCACTCCGCATCGGGCGGCAGCGAAACCTCGGAGGCCGTGTGCCCGATCAGGACGGCGAGCCGGGTGAGCTCCGTGTGGCGTCGGGCCGCGAGCTCAGCTTGCACGTCGCGATTGTCCGCGAGCTTCGCCTCGGCTTGGCGCAAGGCGTCGCTTTTGATGATACCCGCGCGGAAGCGTGCGAGTTCGGAGCGGTGCAGCTCCTCAAGCAACGCGGCGCCGGCGGCGGCGACCGCGCTGTGGTACTCGGCAAGACGCAGCTCTCCGTAGGTCACGACGATCTCGGCCGCGAGCCACTGGCGCAGCGCCTGCAGGTCGTCTTCTCCAGCAGCGACGCTGGCCTGCGCGGTACGTTGCCTCAGTGCCAGCCGGCCCAAGAGGTCGATCTCGTAGTGACCGCCGATCTGCGCGGCCAGGCGGGGGTGCGTGTTCGCCGGAAGGGCGATCCTGCTGCCATCGGCGTCGAGCGAGATGGAACGCGGCTCGCGTTCGCGCGCCGCCGAGAGTCCGAAGTCGAGCCGGGGTCTCCGGCCAGCCTGCGCGGCATCGACTGCCGCGTGGGCCTGTTCAAGGCGGGCGACCAGCGCCTGCACGTCGGCGCTCTCGCTCCAGGCCGTCTCGATGGCCCGGTCGAGCCAGTCGTCCGAGAGCCGTCTCCACCATGCAGCTTCCGGTTCGGTCACCGGCGCGGCGGGGGCGCGCGCCGCCCAACCGGGCGGAGGGGCCACGGCCCTGGGCGTCGGCAGGGAACCGGTGGTGCATCCGGCGAGGAGCGTCGGAACGAACAGTATCCAGCAACGCTTCATCGTGGTGCCTCCGTTCCGGCGATAAAGCGCACGACCACGCGCTGCCCGATGAGCAGCGTCTCGGCGTCGAGCGCGATCACGAGTTCGACGACGGGGGCGTCCTGTCGTTCTTTGGGGTCGTTGCTCGGCGTACGCTCGCCGATCACACGGCCGATGCGCACCACCTTGCCGGCCCATGTGCTGGCGGGTTGCGCCTCTAGAATGATCTGCACCGGCTGGCCCACGTAGACCGCGGCAAGATATTGCTCCTCGAGTTCGGCGCGCACGATGCGCGGCCCATCGGGTGCGAACAAGAACAGCGGTGTGACGTTGAGGGTGCTCACGCCGTTGCCCGGTCGCGCCTGCCGCTGGATGATCTGTCCGTCCATGGGGGCGACGACCTGCCGCTCGATCAGTTCACGGGCCGCGACCGCTTGCCGCGCACGCGCGGTTGCGACGGCGGCGGTGGCGGCTTGAACGGCGACCTCGGCCAAGTCGCGCGCATCCTGCTCCCGGTCGAGGTCCTGGCGAGAAACGGTTTCGCTGGCGGCGAGCGGTTCGAGTCGCTTCACCTCTCGGTCCGCCGCCGCGCGCTCGACGCGCGCCCGTCGGACGTCGATCTCGGCCTGTTCGACCTCACGTTCCGCGAGCGCCAGATTTCGCTGGGCAAGGTCGTCGTCGAGGGTGGCCAGCACCTGGCCGGTCCGCACGCGGTCGCCCTCCTCGACCAACACCTTGGCGATGACGCCGTCCCGGCGTGCGGCGAGGCGGACTATGCCGCCTTCGATGTCGACCCGGCCGCGCGCGACGGCCGCGAACTCGCCGGCGGCTGGCGCCCCGGAGGGACGGACTGAGGCGGCACTGGTCGGGCGTGACTGGGCTGGTTTGCAAGCCGATAAGAAGCCCAGCAGCGCGGCCACGAGCGCACCGGAGACGGCACGCCGCAGGACCTTCACCCGCCGGGAGTTTGAACTAGCTGTTGGTGACATGGTCGGATCCTGATGAAGAGGGAGGAGAGTTGCGTTCGTCCCGCACGACGACGCCATCCTCAAGGTGAATCACGCGGTCGGCATGCGAGAGCAGGCGGGGGTCATGCGTGACTCCGAGCACCGTGGCGCCGTGGTCGGAGGCGATGCGTCGCAATAGATCGACGACAATCTGCCCGTTGGTCTTATCGAGCGCGGAGGTGGGTTCGTCGGCGAAGATGATCGCGGGTTCTTTGACCAGAGCGCGGGCGATCGCGACGCGCTGTTTTTCGCCTCCGGAAAGCTCCGCCGGGCGGAGATGGCTGCGGCTGCTCAACCCGACTTCGTCGAGCACGCGCTGCGCGCGTCGCTCCGCTTCGCGTCCGCGCACGCCGAGATACTGCAACGGGAGAACGACGTTCTCCAATGCCGTGAGCGCGTTGAACAGATTGAAGCCCTGGAAGACGAAACCGCAGTGCAGGAGACGGAACCGATCGAGTTCGCGCTCGGACAGGGTCCAAAGATCCGTCTTCAGTGCGTGGACATGGCCGGTGTCCGGGCGCAGCAGTCCGGACAGCATCGACAGCATCGTGCTCTTGCCCGAGCCTGAAGGGCCGACGACGAGCGTCAACTCGCCCGGCCAGACGCTCATCGAGCTGTCCTTGATGACCTGGTTGCGCACCTTGCCGGTTATGAAGGCCTTCGAGATGCCGCGGCTCTGGAGGGTTGGTTCATCCATGGGGAGATCCTCACCGCAACAACGTCGCCGGGTCGGCATTCAGCAGGGGGCGCAACGACAGCAGGCCCGACAGCACCGCGACGCCGATCATGGTGCCGCCGGTAGCGGCCAGCATCCACCAAGGGAACGACATTGCGATCCGTAGGTGAGCGCCAAGCACCGAGATCGCCAGGGTGAGAAGGGCGTTGATCGTCAACCCAGCCACGCCGACCCACAGCGATTGTTCGACGACGACGGCGCGCAGGGCTCCGAGCGAGACCCCGAGGCTGCGCAGGGCCGCAAACTCCTTGATCGACGAGAGGATCGCGCCCGAGAGCGTTTGGCTCGTGATGACGACCCCAACTGCAAGCGCCAGCAGCGCCGCGAATCCGGAGCCGATTCCGACCCCGGACTCCAATAGCCAGTAGATCTGCGATTGTGCCGAGAAGCTCCGCGCGCGCCAGACATCGTAACGTGGAAAGGGAGCGGTGTCGCGGATCTCGCGAGCAACTTGTTCCGGGTCGTAGCCGGACGACAAACGTACCAGATAAAACGTGACCGCATCCGAGGTCTCCGGGGCGAGCACTCGTGCCGTGGCCTGCGAGGCCAGCACGTTGACGCCGCCCACCGCACGGATGCCTTCAACGAGGGCCGCGACATGTGCCCGACGCCCATTGATCTCGAGCGCGGTGCCGACCTCGGCGCGGAGTTTGCGGGCGTCGGCTGCGTCGATCAGAATCGCGCCCGGCTCCCGCAGCAGGGCACGTTGTTGCGCGGTGAGGAGTCGGCCGAAAGCCAGCGCTCCATCTGCCGCGTCGATTGCATTGACCACCACCGCCACTGCCACGCCATCGGAGCGGCGCAGGTCGCCGT
>CAZEJZ010000229.1:0-5307 GCA_964512415.1 uncultured Opitutaceae bacterium | reverse complement strand
GAACCGCACGCGTGGCGCGCTGGTCAGCCCAGCGAAAACCTGGCCCGAAGCATGATCCGCCGCCGCAAGATCGAGGTCTTCAGCCTCTCGTTCCTGGACTGCATCTGCTGCGGTTTCGGCGCGATGATCCTGATCTTCGTGCTCTCGATCGGCGCGCAGGGGCGCAATCAACGCGCCACCGTCGAGGCTCTCCAGCGCATGCTCGCCGCCCACCTGGCCAGCCTGGCGAACCTAACCCAGAGCAAACAGGAGCTCGAGCGGAACTACACCGAAACGCTCGTCCTCTCCGCCGATACCAAGCTCAAGAATTCCGACCTGCAGTCGCTGCTCGACGACCTGGACCGCCAGCTCTCACGCGAGAAGGCCGGTCAGGAGGCCTTGCTGGTGGACGTCGACGAGTTGCGCCGCGAGATCGCCGCACGGCAGAAAAAGCCTGAAATGGTCCTCCCGAAGGTCGAACCCGCTCCCGTCGGCGTGCCGGTGGGGAGCAATCACATCGCGTTCGTCATCGATACCTCGGGCTCGATGCGCGACTTCAACTCCGGCCAGCTCTGGCCCATCGTGATTCGCAAGGTCGAGGAGGTCCTCGACGTTTACCCGCAGGTCGACGGCATCCAGATCCTGGATGCCGACGGGCGCTTCGTGCTCGGCGAGCGCGGCGGCGCCCAGTGGCTTCCCGACAGCCCGGAGACCCGCGAGGGCATCAAGCGCGCCCTGCGCCGCTACGACGTCTTCAGCGAGAGCAATCCCGTCCCGGGCATCTTCCGCGCCCTCCGCCTGCTCAACGACCCCAACGACCCCAACATGCGCATGGGGCTCTATATCTTCGGCGACGAGTTCACCGGGCTTGCGGATGCAGTACTCCGCCGCGTCGATGAGCTCAATCCGGCGGACGAGAAGGGCGAACGCCGCGTCGTCATCAACGCCGTCGCGTTCCCGACCACGATCCGCTTCGACGTTTCCCTCGGCAACACCGGGCTCAAGCTCGCGAACCTCATGCGCGAGCTCTGCTACCAGCACGGCGGCGCGTTCGTCGCGCTGCAGGATCTTTAGGCCGCGCGGAGCTCAGCTTGGCGCCGCGTGATCGCCACCACGGTCACAGTCCGAGGATCCGCCGGAACATGCCGAGGATTGCCGAAATCGGATCCCCGCCGCCGGACTGGCCGCTCGACGGTGCACCCGGCGAGCCCGGCATACCCGCCCCGCCACCGCCGCCCTGACCCGCGGACTGACCCGACGAAGAACTGCCCGGCTGCCCAGCTTGGGCTCCCTGCCCGGCTCCAGCGGCACCGTTTCCCTGCGCCCCACTCGCGCCAGCGTTCGTTCCGCCGCCAGGCTGGGAGCCGCCCCCCAAACCCGCCACCTGCTGCAGTCCGGAAAGGTCGCCCTGCCCTTGCCCTTGTCCTTGTCCTTGCTCGCGGCCGGACGTGCCCTCGGCTCCAGACCCCGGTCGCCCCGAGCGTGAACCACGAAGGTCCGCCACCGACTGTCCACCGGGTTGACCGTCCGAACCGTCACCCGCCGACCCGCCGTTCGCACCGGCGCCACCGCCGTTCCCGTCCGCCTTGGTCCCCGCATTCCCTGAACCTTCGCGGGTTCCCTGACCGCCCGCCGCACCTTCGCGACCGCTGCCCGCGCCGTCGCCGCTCTCCTCGCCACCGTTTCCGCCGTTGCCGCGCGAACCGTATCTGCCGGACAGCGTGAACCGGACAAAGTCGACCTTGCTTGAGGCGAGGGAAGCGCGGTTCTTGACCGCCGCGTCGCGCACGGACTCCAATTCCCAGGAGTGACGGCGCGCGGTCTCGCGATCCGGCAACGGACCGAAGAGGAGGGTCAGGTTCTCGTGCTGGTAACGCACGTACCAACCCTCGTCGCTCAGCCCAAGGCCGGTGACGTTGATTCCGCCGAACTTCGTCTGGAAATCATTCGCGCCCAGCTGCCACAACTCAGCGATCGCCTCGACCGGGTAGACCACCGTCTTGGCCAGCCCAAGGGCCGGGGCGCACGCAGCTAAGGTCAGGAACACCAGGGAACGGAGGCGTTGCGAGAGGCAGTTCATGAAAGCACCTTCTCCGATTAGAGCCCCGAGGGCATGACCTTGCCCTTCTCGACGCCTTGGTTGCCGCGGCCTCCGGACTGTTTACCGCCACCGGGCGTCTTGGGGTCATAGCTCTGCGGCGTTTCCTTGCCCTTCGCCTGCGGCTCCAGACCGACCACGCTCGCGGCGGAACCCGCGGGCAGGGTCTTGATCTGAAGCGACGCGTCACCGATCTTCACGTCGCCGGGCTTGGACACGTTGCCTTGCGACTGACTGGCGGCCGCACCCCCCGAAGGATCGCTCAGGCTGGCCGCCTGCGTGCCCTCCGCCACGGCCCCGGCAGCGCCCTGAGCCTGAATTTGCTGACTCCCACCGCCGCCCGCCGCGGCAGCCTGGGCCGAGGCCGCGGCGCCCGCCGGACCGCTGGCCGACGCGCTCGCGGACGCCGCCGAAGCTGGCGCCCCTCCCGTTGGGGGCGGCTCCGCGGAAGCGCCCACGCGATCGCTCTTGGCATCGTCCTGACCGGGCAATTCGAAGTTCCCGATCATGCCGTACTCGGGCCGGTTCTCCGCCGCCTCCTTACTGCCATCGAACAGCGCGGGATCCGGGAGAGGTCCCTTGGCCGCACCTCGGGCGGAGCGAGTTGACTCTCGCTCCTGCTGGGCGAAGGACCACGACGCCGCAGTCAGCAGGACAACCCAAACCACTCGCGCGGCGCGAGCGGTTCGAGCAGGCCGAAAATCGACGAAGGAAGCGTTCATACTTTATCCGCTTTGAGGGTACAAATGACCGAGACCACCGGGGCGGGCGCGCCGTTGTTTCGCACCTGCAGGGAGAGCAGGACGTCTTGGTAGCCCTTGCGCCGACCGATGACCTCATAGTTGCCAGGCAAAATCTTGACCTTGGTTTCCTCCGCCTGACCGAGCAGGCGGAAATTCGTGATCGAGATCCAGGTCTTGCCGTCGCCCTTGAACGTGATCTCCACCGGCTGATTCTGCTGGTACAGCAGGTCACGCAGCTGGGCGAGGCGGTCGGTGACCGGCAGGTACTCCGGCTTGAGCGACATCGCCTTGTTGAAGTCGCGAATGGCGGACTGGAACTCCGCGCGCGCCGCCTTTTGCTCGGCGACTTCGATGAGCTTGTAATACTCCAGGAGCGTGCGAATCACCCGACCCGCGCGTGCGTAACCCTCCTTGGCCTCGACGTGATCCGGCTTGAGTTGCAGGGCTTCGTAGTAAGCGCCGCGCGCCTCCTTCCACTGGTATTGGTTCTCGTAGGCGAAGGCCTTGGCCACGGCGGAGTCGACGGCGTCCTGGTGCGCCTTGGCGCGGGCGGAAGCGAGTTGCTCCTTGATGTCCTCGGCCTTGGGCGAAACGGCCAACGCCTTCTCGAACTCCGCGATGGCCACCGGCCAGTCGCGCTTCGCGTACGCCGCCTTGGCGGTGGTGACGGCGGCGCTGAACCGCGTCTCGCGCTCGAGCCGCAGCGCGCGCGCCTTGCCCTGCTGGGCGGTGGCGCTGAACGCGTCCAAACCGAACGCCTTTTCGTACGCCGCGGCGGCATCGGCATACCGCGCCGCCCCCTCGAGGCGCGTCGCCTCCTGGAGGAGCGCGTGCACCTGACCCGCGTTCACCGCGCGCTTGAGTCCCTTCAGCGCAAGCTCGTTGCCGGGCGACTTCTCGAGCGTGGCGCGGAACGCTGCCTCGGCTTCGCCGCGCTGGCCCTCCACCAACGCGCGCTGCCCCCGCGTAAGATTGCCTTCGATGAACGCACCCAGCGCGTCCTCGGCGCGCTTGAGCTCCGCGAAGCCGCGATCGAAGGTGCGCTTGGCGGCGAGGAAACTTCCCTCGAGCATGAACTGCCGCCCGCTACCAGCAGCCGCGAATGCCGCCTCCAGCGCGTCAGGTGCCAGACTCCGCGCCCGCTCCAGATCCTGAATTCGAGCCAGAATGGTATCGTACGCCGTCTGGGCCTCACCGCGAGCCTTCACCGACTGCGCGAACTCGTCGATCTCGCGATTCAGGAATTCAAACTGCGTCAGTGCCGCCGCGAAGCTTCGCGACGCCAGCAACGCCTCCCCGGCAAGGAAGGACTTCTCGAGCAGAATGAGCTTCTCCAACTGCCGCGGGTGATCGGTCGGGAGCTTGCGGATCTCCGCCAGCGCCTTTCCCGCGGTCTCCCGCGACAACTCCGCCTTCGACTGGCTGACGAACGACGCTCCGGGGTTCGTCGCCCCCGCTCCCTCGGGTCCCGCCGCGCTCGGGGCCCCCGCCACGAACACGTCCGGACCGAACACGAGCTTGATGCCGCGGATCACGAGGCCGGCCGCAAACAGCAGCCCGAAGAAGCCACCGACGGTCCACGCGAGGACGCGCCACCACGACACCCGACGCCGGGATGGCGCGCTGCCCGCGTCCGGATTCCAGTGAATCACCCGATGCTTGCGACTCGTGGGGGGGAGTGGCTCGTCAGCCATGGTACGAAGGGGATGAAGTTGCGATCTGAGCAACCCTCCGAACGTCAGAGGCCGAACCGTCCGGAAGGTCAACCCGTTGCTCGCCGCAGGCGCGCGGCACCCACCGCAAGCGCCCTTACCGTAGTCGGATCGGGCCGCTCCGCAAGGGGCGAGTGCACGCCTTGCGATTCAGCCCCGGACGGCAAGAGTGACGGCACTTCTTCGGATTTCCCGTGTCGAGAACCGCCTGTACCCGAAGCCACCCATGAGCGCGCGTACCGTCCTCTCCCTCCCCCTCCTGCTCGCCTGCCTCGCCGTCGCCGGCTGCTACCAGGTCCCCGTCACCGGACGCCGGGCCCTCGACCTCACCTCGGACGTGGAACTCGCCAAGGTCTCCAGCAAGGCGTTCGACGAGGTCAAGTCGCGGCATCGCCGGTCGACCGACCGAGCCCGGGTCGAGCAGGTGCAACGGGTCGGCGAGCGCATCGCGCGGGTGGTCTTCTGGGACATGCCGAACGCGGACTGGGAGTTCGTGCTTTTCGACGAGCCGCGGCAGATCAATGCGTTCGCCATGGCGGGCGGGAAGGTCGGGGTCTTCTCCGGCCTGTTCCGGATCGCGGATACCGACGACGAACTCGCGTCCGTGATGGCCCACGAGATCGCCCACGTGACCGCCCGCCACGTCCATGAACGCCTTTCCCAGGAAATGCTGGCGCAGGCCGGCGGCGTGGTCGGTGGCGTCGGCCTGATGGGCGCCGGAGCCGGCTCGCTCACCACTTCCGCCCTTCTCGGGTTGTACGACAGCACCGCCACG
>CAZEJZ010000228.1:0-5310 GCA_964512415.1 uncultured Opitutaceae bacterium | reverse complement strand
ATCGCCGCCAGCAGACCGAGCGCGTCCTCGGCCGCGGCGAGCTTCCTGCCCTCTCGCTCGGTCAGCCCGGCATGGGTGGCTACCAGCCCGCGCACCAGCTGACCGCTGAGCCCGAGGAAGCCCGCCGGCTGCTGGCCGAGGCGGGCTTTCCCGGCGGCCGCGGATTTCCCAAGGTCACCTACCTCTACAACACGTCCGAACGGAACCGCGAGATCGCCGAGGCACTGCAGCAGATCTGGCGCCGCGAACTCGGCATCGACGTCGAGCTCCGCAATGAGGAATGGAAGGTGTTCCTCGACTCCCGGCGCGCCGGCCGCTACGAACTCGCGCGCGCCGGCTGGAATCCGTTCACCCCGGAGTGCGCCGAGTTGTTCCTGCTCTGCCATTCCACGAGCGAGTTCAACGACTCGCGCTGGAAGAATGCCGCGTACGACCGACTCTACGATCAGGCCGCCTCGACCATGGACCGGACCGCGCGCCACGCCCTGTATCAGGAGCTGGACCGGATGATTCTCGACGAAATGCCCGTCATCCCCCTCGCCTACAACACGGTCGTCCGTCTGATCCACCCCTCCGTGCAGGGCTGGCGGGACAACCTGCGTGACTCCCGGGAGCTGGCGAAGCTCTCCCTTGCGGCACCCGGCTCCCAGCCGTGAGCCCATCAGGGGACCGCTCTGCGGTACAAACCTGGCCGGACGGAATCGTCCCCCCGGGCCGGCATGGGCGACTGGTATCAGCCCCACCGGTCCCGCATCCACTTAATGGATAAACCCTGGATTGATTCCTGGCCGCCTCCCACCATGCTGCTGGCATGAGCGCTGCGGTTCGACTCCGTTCGGTTCAACTGGCCCTCCTTCTCCTCGCCCTCCCGCCGCTGTCGTACGGCCAGCTTGGCGACTTGGTCAATCTCGGCAAGAAGGTCAAGGAAGTGACACAGGCCGGCGATGTCGGGACCTTCGTGGCGTCCGTCGACCAGGCCAGCGCGCAGGCGCTCAAGTCGCGCCTCGCGTTCCTCGAATCGAAAGCAAAGCTCGCCGAGGCGTTCGGCCTCAAGGCCGAGCGCTACCTCAAGGCCTGCGAGGCGCTCCGGGCGGGCGAGCAGAAGACCCCCACGTCCGGTGCGCGCGCCACGGCGCTGGGCGAATCGCGCAAGGTGACGCTCGAGGCCGACGAGGAACTTGATGCGGCGATGGAGGCCCCTCCGGCGCTTTCCGAGGAGGCAAAGACCAAGTTTTCCGCCGGCTCCGAGGACTTCATCGACGGCGCGGTGCAACTGAAGGCCGAACTGAAGATCCTCCAGGATCTCGCAATCCAGGGCAAGGCGGTGGTCAAGTCGGCGAACCTCCTCCAAAAGGCGCAGGCCACCGGAGCCGTCGGTCCCGCGACGCAGCTCGCGGCCGGCCTCGCCGAGGACGTGAAGAAGGTCATGCTCACGCTCACGAAGATCCTGCACGTCGCGAAGACTCAGGAACTCCCCTTGGCCAACCGGGAAAAAGCCGAGGAAGTGCTCGCGGAGCAGTGAGTCGGCGCGCGACCCTCGGCCGCCTCCCGCCGCGCCTCACTGCCCCCGCGGCAACGGTCCCCAGCCGAGCCGGGCGCGTTCGGCATCGATCCGATCGAGCGAGCGGGTGATCAGGGCATCGTAACGCGGTTCCCCCCGCAGGGAGGCGAGCATGGGATCGCGCGGGTCCGGTGCGCCGTAGAGCAGCAGGTGCGGGGTCCGCTGCGCCAGTTTCAGCGCTTCTTCGCGAAGTCCCCGAACGGCGAGGTACGCGAGCTCGCGCGCGGGCTCCGCCGCCCACGCCCCCGCGTTGCGTTCAGCGTCCAAAGTATCGAGCCAGCGATTCGCCTCCGCGGCCTGCCCGAGTTGGTGGTAAGCCCATCCAAGCACCAGTGCGGCCGGGATTGCTCCGTAGCCGCGCGCCGCCGGATTCTTCGCCAACTCCGCCTCCAACCGTGGCACCGCACCGCGCACGTCCCCTGCCGTGGCCATCATCTGCGCCAACCCGACCCGGGAAATCACGTCGTCGGGCTTCGCTGCAACCGCCTGCTCCATGAACGCGACGGCCTGCGACGCATCGCCGCGGGCGCGCGCGAGATAGGCGAGTTCGCCATGGCCCCACGCCTGATAAATGCCTCCACGGTCCAGCACCACCAAGTCGCGGTACAGCGCCTCGGCCTCCGCGATTTCCCCCGTGTACGCAAGGATCCAGCCAAACCGGAACAGTGCGCGCGGATTGCGAGGCCCCTCGCGCCGGTAGCGGTTCCCCAGCGCATACGCCTCCTCGATGCGGCCCGCCTGGTGCAACGTCGTGATCAGCAGGCCCGCAGCGCCGTGCGTCGGATCCAAGGCGACCGCCTGCTGGAGCGACGCCAGCGCCGCCGTCGTCTCGCCGGCACGCAGCTGACGCTGCCCCGCCGCCGCCCACTGCTCCGCCGTCTGCGGCGACGGAGCCTCGGCGGCCCACGAATCGACGGTGACAAGCAATGCCAGGACCACCGCCGCGAGGCGCGACACCACGCGGTTGGAAGGGACAAGAACGAATTCAGTCATGGGTAGGGGTGCCCAGCGTGTATCGGCTGCCTCGCTACTCCATCGGCTCACAATGGCAATGGCAAATGCCTCGTCGCCCACCGCCGGCCTGAGACGCCTGCCCCCTCTCCCCCACGAATCCGCGACCCCGGTCGGCCGCGCCGCAGCGTCAATCCTTGCTCGGATTCAGGAAGTGGACCTCGACTCCGTGACGCTCGGCCGACTCGTGGAAGCCCCGGATGACGTCCCGCTCGCCCGCGTGATTGAACACCAAGGCCGCCTTGCGGTCGGGCTCGGCCTGGACCAGCCGGGAAAACTCCGGGGGGGTATCGACCTTCCTTATGTTCGCGTGAGGCCGGATCATCCAGTAGACGAGGTCCCCGCCCCAGATCGCGTGGACGTAGACTCGGCCTTCGGGCGACGCACGCGCCAGATCAATCGCCGTCCGGGCCGTTTCGATCGCGAGACGGTGCATCTTCTGATAGTGGACCATCAAATACAGCGGATCCGGGTCCCGGCTCAGGTCATTGATGAACGCGGGACGGCCCGCCAGATGCTTCACGTCCAGCGCGACGTACACCACGAGGCACCCGATGACCCCAGCCCGCACCAAGCCCGGGATCGACGGCGGGAAACGCGGGTTCGGAGACGCGGGGCCGAGACGGAGGACCCGTTGCAATCCCCTCACCGCGGCCTCTGCGGCGGCCTGCAGCCCGGCGAACGTGAGGAGTACGTAGAACGGGAAGAGCACATACGAATACTTCAGGTTCGGTCCGCCGGCGGAGAGGATCGCTTGGCAGAGCACGACCGTCCACGCGGCGATGAAGAGTTCGGGCCGACGCTCCCGGTCGCGGCCTAGCAGTCCACCCAGCAGACCCACAACGTAGAACGCGGCCAGCGGCCACAGGATGTAGGGTTGCTCGAACGCCCACAGCGTCTCGTCGATGATGAACTTTCCCTCGTACTGGGACGATCGCGTCAGCCAGATCGGCGAAGCCCAAGTCAGGCCTAGGCGAGACCACGGGGTCATGCCCGTCGCGAGCGAGTACGTTCCCCGGCTCACGAACACCCCCAGCGGCGTCTGGGAAAGCCACAGCAGCACGCCCGTCGCAACGCCGATGCCGAGGAAACATGCCACGGGAATCCGGCACTGCCTCAGCTTTTCCCTAGCGCTGAAGCCCGGCCGCGTGGCCACCTCGAGCATCAGCGCCACGAAGAGGGCCGCCGCGAACGGTCGGAACGCGCTGTACGTCATGACCCCCACGAGCAGGACGCACCCCATTCCCCAAACGTAGGCGCGAGGCCGCGGCGACGGCGTTTCGCCGCGGAGAGAACGCACGAGAAAGACAAGGATCAGCCCAGCCAGCGGCGCACTGAGGTAGTTACGCGTGAGGACCTGATTGTAATAGAGATTGACCGAGGAGGCGGCGAAGATGGCGGTGGCCGCGACGCTGAAGAAACGGGACAAAACCCGGCCCGCGGCCGCGTAAAACGCGAGAACACCCGCGACGAAGACGACGATGTGCAGGATCCTCAGCGGGGTGATATCGTAGCGGCCCGGACCGACGAAGATCCGGTTGAGGTAAATGCCGAACGACTCCACCGGTTCGCACCAGCGGTCCTTGTGCGCCGGCGCGAGGTAGTGGAACTTGGTGAAGGGCAGATCAACGGTCTGCAGTAACTCGACCGCCTCGTCGTTGAGGAGGTTGCGCTGCGGCGCGATGATGAAGTGGGCCCATGAGGAAAGCAGCAGCGCCCACGCGGCGAGGAGGAGAACCGGTCCCCAGCGGATAAGAAACGGCCGCTCGGTCAGCATGCGCGCAAACACCCAGCCGACTTGACCGTGCGACTCCCGGAACGGGGGAGGTCAAATCGAAGAATCGGAGACCCGCCGCCCTCTGCGGAGACAATGTCCGGCCTCCCTCCCCGCCATCTCGCTGCGAACGTCCGCCGATCGCCTCGCGGATCAACTTCGTGCCGGTCCCGAGCGAAATCACGCGAATCGTGCTGCTCGCCCGATGCGGACTGTTGAGCCTCGCGGCGGGGAGCGAGTCCGCGATGCTGGGGGGACAGCACCGGCCGACTCTGGACCACAGCACGGTGCCGGTGGACGCGGAGGGACGTTGATTCCGAAGATCTCACGCCACCGGAGGCAAAGGTCCGGGACGCCCACGGTCAACCCACGAGTCGTTCGTCGAACTCATCCCGCGACGCGGCGCGGGGACCGACGGAATGCCCCATGATCGACGACTGGACCGCTCCTGAAGGGCGGATAATCCGGTCGTGCGAAACGTCGGCCCTCCTCGGCCCAACCACGATGGAGCCCGCCGCGTTCAGGGGCCTCCCAACGAAGGTCGACTTCGTCGGTGCGGTGGACGCTTCGGGCACGGAAGACCGCTGAGCAGCAGGAGGCCACCGCGCGCGTCCCGGGCAGCGGATGAAAAAAAGGGGGACCAGCGCCGGCACTGGGCCGGTCAGCGCTCGGTGACCGCCAGTGAGGGGCGCCCGTCCCGCCACGTTACCGTCTGGCGGCCCACGCGGATGGAGTTTCCCTCCACACGCGCCTGCGGCGGCTTTTCCTCGGTCGGGAACCAGAACGTCAGCGTAGTACCCTCGATCCTCACCGACTGGCCCTCTGCCGCTCCGGTGGTCGCGAGCATGATCTCCGCGCCGCTCGATCCGGTGAAGTCGACCAGGAAGGTGGTGCCGTCAGCGAGGACGAGCGAGCTTGTCTCCCCCAGGGGCGAGGCCGACCAGTGACGCACCGGACCCTCGGT
>CAZEJZ010000227.1:0-5318 GCA_964512415.1 uncultured Opitutaceae bacterium | reverse complement strand
GCTCGGAGCGCGACTGGGTCTCGAGGGGTTCCTGAAGGCGCAAATGATGCGAACCGAGGCGGCGGGCGCTGCCGCAGGATTGGTGAACGTCTCCACGCGTGGCCTCTCGGGCGCGGGTGAACGTGTGCTGATCGCGGGGTTCGTGCTCAGCGATGGCGCGAGCCAGAACGTCCTGGTCCGCTCCGCCGGTCAGGCGCTCGCGGCGTTCGGGCTGCCAGCCGAACGCTGCGCGCCAAATCCGCGCCTCGAGGTTTTCCGCTCCGGCGGGGGTTTTCTTGCCGCGAACGATGACTGGGTCCGCGATCCTGCCGCCGCCCAGATCCGCGCCGCCGCCGCCGCCCGAGGGGCGTTCGCTCTTCCGGAGTCGGGCCAGGACGCCGCCACCTTGGTCAACGTCGCCGAGGGCGCATTCACCGTGAACGCGGCGTCAGGCGCCGCCAGCGCGACCGATCTCCCGATCCAACTGGTCGAGGTCTACGGCGAGCGCCTGCGCAATGTATCGACCCGTGGCTTCGTGCGGGCGAATGAAGGCGCCCTCATCGCAGGCTTCAGCCTCGCCACCGTCGAGCCAGCCATGGTGCTCGTGCGCGGCCTGGGACCCGCCTTGGGCGGATTCGGCCTGCGCGAGCCCCTCGCCGACCCGGTGCTCCGGGTCCATCGGATCGGTACGGGCGGCAGCGCGGAGTTGATCGCAGAAAATGATGATTGGGATAAAGATGCGAAGGCTTCTCTGGCGGCGGTGACCGCCATCAAGCTGGGGGCGATTCCGCTGGCGTCCGGCGCGCGGGATGCCGCCGTATTCCTCCAGCTGCCCGCCGGGAACTACACGGTGTCCCTTCAGGGCGCGGGCACCGGCGCGGGCGCGGAGGGCATCGGCCTGGTCGAGGTCTATCTCGTGCGTTGAGGTGGGAACCGTTTGGTGGGAACTTCATCGCCCTTGCCCCGGACCAAGCTGGAACGCCCATGAAAACACCTCTTCAAACTGATCATCAGGGTCTTGAGGAAGGAGCTCGGTCGTTGACCACGGGGAGTCGAGTCCGCTGGGGCGTGGTCTTCGGCGTCGTCTGGGTCTGGGCCGTCGGCAGTGTGGGTCCGGCACGCGCGGCCGAGCCGGACTCGCGTCCGCCGGAACTGGTTTCGCGGACCGGTGGAGGCGGGGCCGCCGATGTGTGGAGTTCGCCGGAGGAGTTGGCGGCAGCCGCCAAGGCGGGGAATCGTCGCGCGATGTTTCGTTTCGGCGAGGCTTTGGTGTTGGGGGACCAAGTAACCAAGGACGAGGCCACGGGTGTGATCTTTCTCCGGCGGGCGGCGGACCTCGGCGAGCCGTCCGCCGCATTCCGCCTCGCCAAGCTGATGGACGACGGTACCGGCGTGCCGAAGGATCCCAAGCGGGCGCTGGGCTACTATCGTGCCGCCGCCGCCGGCGGCGTGGGCGAGGCCTGCTACAACCTAGGCGCGGCGTACGCCAGCGGTCGGGGCGTGAGGCGCGACTACGCTGAGGCGCTCGCCTGGCTGATTCTCGCCCGCCAAGCCGGCATCAAGAATGCCGGGGAGTCACAGGTGCGCGCCCGCATCGAGGCGGCCAAGCGTCCCGACTGGCTCAAACGCGGCGAGGCCCGCGTCGCGGAATTGCAGCGTGAGCTTGCCGGCCGCTCCGTTAAGGAGTGGGTCGATCTCGCCGAGGGTCGTCAGCCGCCGCCCGCCGCCGCCACCCCAACGACGCCCGGATCCGTGAGCGTGAAACCGCCCGCCGCCGTCTCCGCGCCGATGATTGTTCCCGTGAAGCCTGTGATCGCGGCGCCTTCTTCCTTCGCCATTCCCGCACCGGAAATCAGCCCATCCGGACGCCCGCGCACGCCATAACCTCGCCGACTGATGCGGCGTTGAACCGGACCACCACCGGCAGGGAAGCTCGCTTGCGCTCGGGTGCGTGGACGCCTGCGAGTCCGCGCCATCACCTCGCGAAAGGACGTTGAGGCGCTGACGGAACGGGTGTAGCGTCACGTTTCATCGTTTCGCTCCTGATGAACGCCCTCGCCCACCCGCCCGCTGCTTCATCCGCCGGTCCCTACGACTCCGCGCGGGGTGAGGTCGTCTTCCACGTGCGCAATCTCTCGAAGACCTACGGAACGGGCGAGGCGGCGGTCCACGCGTTGGCCGGCGTGGATCTCGACTTCCGGCAGGGTGAGTTGGTCGTGCTGCTCGGACCGTCCGGCAGCGGCAAGTCCACGCTGCTCAACCTGCTCGGGGGCTTGGATACGCCGAGCGCGGGCACCCTGCTCTACCGCGGTTGGGACCTGGGCGCGGCGGACGAGGACGGGCTGACGCAGTATCGCCGCGAGGACGTCGGCTTCGTTTTCCAAGCCTACAACCTGATCCCCAGCCTGACCGCGCGAGAAAACGTCGGACTCATCGGCGAACTCGCCAGTGATCCCATCCCGCCCGAGGACGCCCTGCGTCTGGTGGGTCTCGGCGCGCGGCTCGATCACTTCCCCGCGCAGCTCTCCGGCGGCGAACAGCAACGCGTCGCCATCGCCCGCGCGATCGCCAAGCGGCCGCGCGTGCTGCTGTGCGACGAGCCCACCGGTGCACTCGACGTGCGCACGGGCATCGTGGTGCTTGAGGCCATCGAGCGCATCAACCGCGAACTCGGCACGCTGGCTGCGATCATCACCCACAATGCCGTCATGGCCGCCATGGCCGACCGCGTCTTCTCCTTGTCCGACGGACGCGTGGTGAACGTGCAGACCAATCCGGTGCGCGCTTCCGTGAGCACGCTCGCTTGGTAGCGGCTGCGCTCCACCCGTTCCGCTCCGTGTCCCTCCTCGACCGCAAACTCGTCCGCGATCTCCGCGCCCTGAAGTCCCAGGCGCTGGCCGTCGCGCTGGTCATGGCCTGCGGCCTGACGATGATGGTGATGACGCGCAGCCTGATCGTGTCGCTCGAGAGCGCACGGACGCGCTACTACGAGGAGTACCGCTTCGGCGATGTGTTCGCGCGGATGAAGCGCGCCCCCGACGACGTCGCGCGGCGCATCGCGGAGATTCCCGGCGTCGCTGCGGTGCAGCCGTCCGTCGGGCGCATGGTGACGATCGATCTCGCCGGTCTGCCGGAGCCGGTGATGGCGTGGTTTGGTACGGTGCCGGAGCGCGGCGAACCGCTGCTCAATCGGCTGCACCTGCGCCGCGGCCGGTTGCTCGAGCCGGATGCGCGGGGAGAGATTCTCGTGAGCGAGGCGTTCGCCGAGGTCCACGGCCTCGGTCCGGGGGATCAACTCTCGGCGATTCTCAACGGACGCAAGGTGCCGCTGCGCATCGCGGGGATCGTGCTCTCACCGGAATTCGTCTTCGAGGCGCCGCCGGGCGCCGCGCTGCCCGACAACCGCACGTTCGCGGTGGTGTGGATGAACTACCAGGAACTGGCTGAGGCGTTCAACATGGAGGGTGCGTTCAACCAGGTGTCCGTCGCCCTCGAACCGGGCGCGTCGGAGCGCGCCGTGATCGCCGAGCTGGACCGACTGCTCGTACCCTACGGGGGACTTCGCGCCTACGGACGCGCGCACCATGCCTCCGATGTGCGCGTGGATGACGAGATCCGCGTGCTGCTCGGGCTCTCCGTGGGTTTCCCGATCGTCTTCCTCGCGGTGGGGGCGTTCATGACGCATGCCGTCATGAGTCGGCAGATCACGCTGCAGCGCGAGCAGATCGCGATGCTCAAGGCGTGCGGCTTCGGTCGCCGGGAGATCGGCCTGCACTACCTGAAATTCGCGCTCGTCATCGTCGCGGTCGGCACGGTGCTCGGGGTGATCGGTGGCGTTCTGCTGGGACATCGGCTGGTCGATCTGTACCACCGGTTCTTCCGTTTCCCGGACCTGCACTTCGAGCTCGCGACGGGTGTCCTGTTCGCCGCCGCAGCCGCGAGCGCGCTGGCGGCGGTGGTCGGCGTGTGGGGCGCGGTGCGTCGGGCGATGCGCCTGCCGCCGGCCGAGGCGATGCGCCCGGAGCCCCCCGCGCAGTTCGAGCCGTCGTTCGTCGAGCGGATCGGGATCGGCCGCTTCATCGGCGTCTCGCTGCGCATGGCGCTGCGCAATCTGCAGCGCAAGCCCGTGCAGGCTCTGCTCACGGGCAGCGCCCTCGCCCTCGCGACCGCGATTCTCATCATCCCGAATGCGTTTCGCGACGGGGTCTCCTACGTGCTCGATTTCCAGTGGGACATCGTGCAGCGGCAATCGGTCACGGTCTCGCTCGTCGAGCCCGGACCGGTGCGCGCGATGGCTGACTTCCGCACGCTGCCGGGCGTCGTGTCCACCGAACCGTTCCGCGCCACGCCCGTCGAACTCATCTCCGGCCCGGTCGCGCGGCGGCTCAACCTGATCGGGCTGCGGGCCGAGGGCGGCCTCAGCCGCGTGCTCGATGGCGACCTGCGCCAGATCGTGCTGCCGCCGCGGGGGATCGTCCTCTCGTCGAAACTCGGTCAGGTGCTCGGGGTGCGGATCGGTGACGAGGTTCTGGTGCGTTCCCTCGAGGGACGCCGGGTCGAGCGGAGGGTGCCGGTCGCTGCCTTCGCCGAGGACTTCGCCGGAGTGTCCGCATTCATGGACCTCACGGCGCTGAATCGGCTGCTGCTTGAGGGCGATCTGGTCAGCGGGGCGTATATCTCGGTCGATCGGGGTCGCTGGGCGGACTTCCTCGCGGCGGTGAAGGAAACGCCGCGCGCCACGTCCGTGGTGGTGAAGGAGGCGATGCGCGAGAGTTTCCGGAAGACCACCGCAGAGAGCATCGGGGTCCTGCAGATGATCTACCTGCTGTTCGCCACGCTGGTCGCGTTCGGCATCGTCTACAACAGTGCGCGGATCTCGCTGTCGGAGCGGGCGCGGGAGCTGGCGACGTTGCGGGTGCTGGGTTTCACTCGAAGCGAGGTCGGGGCGGTCCTCGTGGGCGAACTCACGATCCTCGCCGTGCTCGCCGTGCCGGTCGGTCTGTGGCTCGGCGGCTGGCTGGCACGGGGTCTCCTGACGATCGTCAACACCGAGACGGTCCGCCTGCCGCTCGTGCTCACGCTTGCGAACTACAGCTTCGCCGCCAGCGTGATCACCGTCGCCACGGTGGTCTCGCTGCTGGTCGCGGCCCGTCGGATCCGCGAGATCGACCTCGTGAGCGCGCTCAAGGTGCGCGACTGAGTCTCCGCCGCTGGGCTGCCCTTTTTCCTTCCTGTCTTCCTCCTTCCTTTTCGCATGAACGCCTCCCCCACCCCTTCGCCTTCGTTTCCCGGAGCCCGGTCCGCACCGCGGCGCCGCCGTTGGCCGGTGGTGCTGACCG
>CAZEJZ010000226.1:0-5322 GCA_964512415.1 uncultured Opitutaceae bacterium | reverse complement strand
GGAATCATCGAAGCGGCCGGCGTAACGCAGGCGCCGCTGCTTATCGAAAATGAAGACATGGGGCGTGGCGAGGCAGCCGTAGGCGCGCGCGACCTGCTGCGTCTCGCCGTCGTAGAGGTAGGGGAAGTCCCAGCCGTTCTTGGCCGCGTAGGGCTTCATGTCCTCGAACGAGTCGTTGTACTCGCCGTAGCCCAGTTCGTCGATGCTCAGGCCCTCGGGGTGGTTGGGGTTGATGGCGACGAGCGCGAAGCTGCGCGAACGGAGTTCGTTGCGGAGGGTCTGGAGACGGCGCTCGATCGAGTGCGACGTGGGGCAGTGATTCGAGGTGAAGAGCACCATCAGCACGTCCGGACCGGCGAAGTCGCTCAGCTTCCAGGTGCGGCCGTCGATGCCCGGGAGCGCGAAGTCCGGCGCGGCGTCGCCGATCTGCAGTGTCCGCAGCGAGGGCGGGTGACCGGACGCGTCGAGCTTCTCCAGTGCCGGAGCCGGCTTCGCCACCGCCGCACCGGCCGCGTGGGCGGCAGTGGAGGCTGGAGCGCTGGCGGAGGGCGCCGCCGCAGCGCAGAGGGGCGCAGCGAGGGTCCAGGCGGCGAAGCTGACCGAGGCGACGACGGTCGCGCGGCGGAAGGAGGGGCATCGGAACGAGGGCATGGGAGGCAAAGGTGAGGGTTTCGAGGCGGCGGGTCGGGGTGGGGAGCGGAGCCCGGTCCAAGGGTCCACGCGAGGCGCGAGGTGGGGTTGCGCGGACCGTAGCGCGACTTGCCTCGGTGGCAAGTGGGTCGCTGCGGGTCGGGATCGGACGCGGGACGGCTCCATGAACCCGAATGATGCAAGTTCCATCAACGAGTTGCGTGGACTGGATTATCGGCATCTCTTTGATTATGAGCATCCGACGTCCGCACTTCTCCGTGGCCCTCGTCTTGTGGGTGGGCCTGACGGCCACCGCAGTCGCGCAGACCCGCCCCATCGCCTTTCAAGGCGGGCGGATTCTGCCGGTGGAGGGCGCGCCGATCGAGCGGGGGGTGCTGATCGTGCAGGGCGGTAAAATCGTGGCGGTGGGTCCGATGGACTCCACGCCGATTCCCGCCGGAGCAGAGGTGCGGGAGGTGTCCGGGAAGGTCCTGATGCCGGGGCTGGTGGACTCTCACAGTCACATCGGCGGCGGCAGCGGGGCGGGGGCGGACGGTTCATCGCCGATCCAGCCGGAAGTCCGCGCGCTGGACGGCATCGACGTGGGCTCTTCCTCCATCGCCAAGGCCCGCGCGGGCGGCATCACCACGGTGAACGTCATGCCAGGTTCCGGCCACCTCATCAGCGGCCAGACGCTGTACCTCAAGCTGCGTCCGGCGCGGACGATCGACGATCTGCTGATCCGCCTGCCCGATGGCTCGCCTGCCGGCGGCCTGAAGATGGCGAATGGCACCAATTCGCGGCGTGAGCCGCCGTTCCCCGGGACCCGGGGGAAGTCCGCGTCACTGGTGCGGGAGCGCTTCGTCGCGGCGCAGGAATATCAGGCGAAGGTCGCCCGCGCGAAGGACGATCCGGAAAAGCGCCCGGCGCGCGACCTCGCCCTCGAACAACTCGGCGAGGTGCTCGCTGGCCGCCGCGTGGTGCAGCATCATACGCACCGACATGACGACATCATGACGGTGCTGCGTCTTTCCAAGGAGTTCGGCTTCAAGGTCGTCCTCCACCACGTCAGCGAGGGCTGGAAAGTGGCGGATGAAATCGCGGCGGCCGGCGTCGCCGCCTCCATCATCTACGTGGACAGTCCGGGTGGAAAGCTGGAGACCCGCGACATGGACATTCGCATCGGCGCGATCATGGAGAAGGCGGGCGTGCGGGTGGGCTTCCACACCGACGACCCGATCACGGATTCGCGCCTGTTCCTGCGCTCCGCTGGCCTGGCGGTGCGCGGTGGGATGTCCCGCGACGGTGCGCTGGCCGGACTCACGCTCGCCAACGCGGAAATCCTCGGCCTGCAGGACCGCATTGGCTCGCTCAAGGCGGGCAAGGATGCGGACTTCGTCGTGCTTTCGGGGGATCCCCTGAGCGTCTACACGCACGTGGAGCAGACGTGGATCGAGGGCGCGCTCGCCTTCGACCGGAGCCGTCCCGCGGACCACCTCTGGGCGGTCGGTGGTCCTGGCGCCGGCGATCCGCTGCGCCCGCATTACTGCTGCTTCGGCAACGCGTGGGGCGTGATCGCCGCGGCCAATGCATCGGCGCAATGAGCCGCCCACGCTGCACCGCCAACATCCTCGACCCTCGACCGAGCCTTCCTCCGATGAACATTCCCTTTTTCCACCGTCTGCTTCCCCGCAACCCCCTCTTTCGGTCGTCGGCCAGCTTCGCCGCGCGAACCCTCACGCCGGCGTTGCTGGCGCTGATGATTACGGCGCCTGCTGCCTTGGTCGCGTCGCAAACGCCCGCTGCTCCCGTGGCCGCGCCGGCCGTCGCCATTCGCGGTGACACCGTGTATCCGGTGAATGGATCCGCGATCAAGGATGGGCTGGTCCTGATCCGGGACGGCCGCATCGCGTACGTCGGTCCCGCGGCGGGCCAGACCTACGGCGCGGACGTCCGCGAACTCCGCGCCGCGGTGGTGGTGCCGGGCCTCGTCGACGCGCGGGCGACCGTTGGCGTGTCCGGCATGCTCAACCAGTCGCATGACCAGGAGCAGGTGGACCGCTCGGCGCCCCTGCAGCCCGAGTTGCGGGCGGTCGATGCCTACAATGCCCGCGACGAACTCGTGGCGTACATCCGCGCGCGTGGCGTCACGACGGTGCACACCGGCCACGGGCCGGGCGTGCCGATCTCGGGACAGACCCTCGTCGTGAAGACCAAGGGCCGGACGACGGAGGCGGACGTGCTGCGTCCGGCGGCGATGATCGCCGCCACGCTCGGTGCGGATGCGACGACGTCGGATCGCGGCAAGTCGCCGGGGACGCCGGCGAAGGCGGTGGCGCTGCTGCGGACGGAATTGATCAAGGCGAAGGAGTATGCGGACAAGCGCGCGAAGCTGCCGGAGGACAAGCGTCCGCCCCGCGACCTCCGGATGGAGGCGCTCGGTCGCGCGCTCGACGGCTCGCAGCCCCTGTTGATTTCGGTGGACCGGGGCCGGGACATCCTCGCGGCGCTGCGCGTGGCGCGGGAGTTCAACCTCAAGATTGTCCTCGAAGGCTGCGCCGAGGCGCCGCTCGTGCTCGACGAGATCAAGGCCAGCGGCTTCCCCGTGGTGCTTCACCCGACGATGGAGCGCAGCTTCGGCACGCGCGAAAACCTGAGCA
This sequence comes from uncultured Opitutaceae bacterium, assembly GCA_964512415.1. Classification (GTDB taxonomy): domain Bacteria; phylum Verrucomicrobiota; class Verrucomicrobiia; order Opitutales; family Opitutaceae; genus UBA6669. The sequence goes on along the minus strand of CAZEJZ010000226.1, from coordinate 2,032 downwards.
TGGAGACGGCGGCGGTGCTGCGCCGCGGCGGCGTTCCCTTCGCGATCCAGAGCGGATTTGAGGATTACGTGCCGAAGACCCGCATCGTGTTGTACGAGGCGGCGGTGGCGGCGGGGCACGGCTTGGAGCGGGACGCCGCCCTCGCCGCGATCACCCTCGACGCGGCCCGGATCATCGGTGTCGCCGATCGCGTCGGCTCGCTCGAAGTCGGCAAGGACGGCGACGTCGCCCTCTACGACGGTGACCCCTTCGAGTACGTCACCCGCTGCGTCGGCGTGGTGATCGACGGCGTCGTCTATCCTGGCGAGTAGACGTTTCGTCGGCGAGTGGGCGTGGAAAACGCGTTGCCGGCGGGTCGGCGGACTGGAACGATGCGCGGTCAATGACTGCCGCCGCTCCCGCCCGCCCCCGTTCCGACTGGACGTCTGCGCCGGTCCTCTGCTTCGGGGAAATCCTCTGGGATCTCCTCCCGCATGGAGCCTTTCCGGGCGGTGCGCCTTTCAATGTTGCGTCGCACCTCCAGCGTCTTGGCATCCCGGCGGTGCCGGTGTCGGCGGTCGGACGCGACGCGTGGGGCGAGCGCATCCTCCAGGTGATGGCGGAGCGCGGGGTGACCGATTCCGGCGTGGCGCGGCTGGACGATGCGCCCACGGGCACGGTGATGGCTGAGCTGACGCCGCGCGGTGACGCGAGGTACACGATCGTCGAGAACGTGGCGTGGGATCGCATTCCCGTCTCAGCCGACGTGGACGTCCCGGCCGCCGCGGCGCGGGCGCTCGTCTACGGATCGTTGGCGCTGCGCAGTGCGGCGAACCGGGCGACGCTCGGGCGGCTCTTCGACTCGGTGCCGACCTACGCGTGGCGCGTGTTTGACGTGAACCTGCGCGCGCCCTTCGACAATCTGGCGGTGGTGCGCGAGTACGCCCCGCAGGCGAATCTCCTGAAGCTCAACGCCGAGGAGGCGGCCCGGCTGGCGGGCGAGCCCGGGCGCGATGCCGGAGCCGAGGAGGAACATGCGCGCCGCATCGCGGCGGAGACGGGAGTGGGATTCGTGTGCGTGACCTCCGGGGCACGGGGCGCGGGGGTGTTGCGGGGCGGCCGCTGGATCTGGGAGCCGGGGCGGACAGTGACGGTGGTTGACACCGTGGGCGCGGGCGACGCCTTCCTCGCGCAGTTGATCGCGGGGCTGCTTGCCGGCGGCCGGAGCGAAGCGCGGCTGGTGGCGGATGCGTGCCGCCGCGGCGAGTGGGTCGCGAGCCGGGCCGGAGCGTGCCCGGACGGTCCCGGCCCCGAGCCTGATTCCACGCTGAGTCCCTGACGCGCCGCGGTGCCCCGGACAACGTCACGGTTCGACGGATACCAGCGTCACGTCGAAAATCAGACCGGAGCCCGGCGGGATGCCCCCGGCGGCGCGGTTGCCGTAGCCGAGGGACGGAGGGATGAGCAGCTCGATCCGGCCGCCCGGGCCGATGAGTTGCAGACCGGCGCTGAGCCCGGGGAGCAGCGCGTTGAGCCGGAAGACGGACGGTTTCGAGACGGAGTCGAAGACCCGCCCATCGCGCAGGCGGCCGGTGTAGGTGAGGCGGACGGTGGAGTGCGAGCCCGGCGCGGGACCCTCGCCGCGCGTGACGATGCGATGACCCAGACCGCTGGCCCGGAACGTGAAGCCCGGCTGGTCGGCGGCCTCGCCGAACCAGTCGCGTCGCCGGGCTTGGAGCGCGGCCTCCGCGGCCGCGGCCTCGGCGGCGGCCTGCTCGGCGGCGCGGCGCAGCTCGGCGGGACGGTGCACGCCGAACCACCAGCCGGCCCCGCCGAGCAGGGCCAAGGCCAGACCGATGGCGGCGATGGAGGAGGCGGAGGAGGGGGTGGAGGAGGTGGCCATGAAGAGCGAAGAGGAACGGGGCGTCCGAGGATCGGCCGTCGTCGATGGGGGGCTGCGTGGGGTGCCTGCGGATGCGCGACGGGGGACGGAACGGACCGTGCTCGTCGGAGGGTTGGGTTTCAAGTCGGAGCGGAGTGGCCGGTTGGGGGC
>CAZEJZ010000225.1:0-5327 GCA_964512415.1 uncultured Opitutaceae bacterium | reverse complement strand
ATGCTGTCCGTCGCTCCGCTCCGGATCCTCCTCCCCTGCCTCGGGAGTGTCGGGCTGGCCTTGTTGGCCAACGGGTTGCTGACCGGCGAAGCCCTGACCCGGACCCAGGACATGGATCCGCTCCGCTGGAGCGGGGTGCAGACGGCTGGGGGCTTGGTCTTGCTGCTGGCGGTGGCCGCCGCAGCCTGGGCCTTCGGTCGAGGCGACGACTACCCCGGCTCCCTCGGGGCCGGGACCGGCGCGGGGAAGCCATCCGGCGGCCGTTCGCATCCGGCGGCCGCGCGGCCGGCCTCTCTGCCGCGATGGACCGCATTCCTTCCCGCCGCCGGGTTGTGGCTGGCCGCGAGTGCGCTCTTTGTGTTGGTCGGCGAAACCGCATTGGTCCGCTGGCTCTGGCTCGGCAGCATCGTGGCCTTCGCGCTGCCGCTGCTTCGCGACCGCACTCCCGTCCCGGAAAGCGCTCCCATGTCTTTCCGCGAGCTTGCCCTGCTCGCCGCGATCGTGGCGGGTGCGGCCCTCGTGCGCGGAGTGGACCTCACGACCCTTCCCCATCAAGTGGACAACGACGTATCGCTGATGGGACTCTTCTCGCGGCGACTGGTGGAGATGGACTCGTGGCGGTTCGTCGGCATGGCGCCCACGCGCCACCCCTACTCCGAGCACCAGTTCATCGGCTTCGGCATGCGGCTGTTCGGCCATGATCACTTCGGGCTGGCGATGCACAGCGTGATCGCCGGCACGGCGTCCTGCGTGGTCCTGCATCTGATCGGTCGCCTGCTCTTCAACCGCTGGGTCGGGTTGATCGCGGCCGCGCTCCTCGCGTCGAACTGGGGCCATCTGCACTTCTCGCGGTTGCTCTTCGGGCCCGTCGCCACCCTCTTCGTGCTGCTGGCCTCGTGGCTGCTGCTGCGCGGGATGCGCGACGGACGGGCGCGCGATTTCGCGCTCGGCGGGGCCTGCGTGTCCCTCGCCGCCATGGACTACTACTCGGGACGCATCGGACCCGTGCTGGCGGTCGGGCTCGCCGGGCTGTGGTTCTGGCAGCGCCACCAGTTCCCGCAGATGAGATTCAGGCTGTGGTGGATCGGTTTCGGGGGGGCACTGGTCGTGTTCGGCCCGAACCTCGCTTACCTCGTCGACGAATTCCAACGCTTCAGCGGTCGGGGCAATCACGTGATCCTCTGGACGGACGAGGCGTGGCGGCACCTTTCCCTCAAGTACCAGAGCGGAGGCAGCGCGTGGATCGTGCTCAAGGAGCAGATCCTGCGCGCCGCCTTGGCACCGTTCTACTTTCCCGACGAAAGCACGATCTGCTACCTCCGCCGACCGATGCTGGGCGCACCGGCGGCCGCCGGGCTGATGCTGGGCCTTGGGTTCTGCCTGCGCCGCTGGCGGCAGCCGGCCTATGCCTACCCGGTCTTCTACAGCGTCGCCGTGCTCGTGCTCGGCGGGGTGCTCACGATTGATCCGCCGTACTGGCCGCACCTCAACATCGCGATCCCCGCGCTCTGCCTGATCGCCGCCATCGGCATCGAACGGGTGGCGCGCCGGGTTCACGAGGCCCTGCCGGCACGGGCATCCGTCGCGGTGCCGGCCTTGGTGGCCTTCGGCTTGCTGGCCACGGCGGTGCACGAATGGGAGGTCTACGAATCCTTTGCGCGACGGCATGCCGGCGGGCAGATCCACGCCATCCGCGAGATCCAGAAACTCCCCGACGGCAGTCGCGTCTACCTCGTCAGCGACGCGATCCGCACGGACCAGCAATCGTTCGCCTTCCTGACCCGCCACATCAAGGTTCAGAACCTGTCCCCGGAGGAGTTGCGACGCGCCACTCCCCGGCTGGACGCGCCCCTCGCGTTCTTCGTGTTCGACGATGCCCCCACCGACCTACGTGGGCTGCTGGAACGCGCTTATCCGGGCTGCCGCATCGAGAGCTTCCTCGACGGGTGGAACCTCCCGGTCTTCACCGTGTTCTACGCTCATCCGCCCGGACTTGAGGTGCACCCGCAGACCTGGCAGGTGCCCTCCCGGCGGCTCTCCGAAATGCCGGGCCGCTGGGTGGCGGCACTGGCCGCGTTCGCGGTGATTCTGCTTCTCGCACGGCGCTTCCAAGGGCCACGCGGCCGGCTGATGAAGTGAGGGGACGGTTCAATCCGATTCGCTCGCTGCTTGCGCCGCAGGCGGCGAGTGGTCGACACTAGGACTTTCCGATGATGTCCGGCTACCGCTCCTCCGACGAATCAGCTCCCTTGTTGTGGGTGCGCGGCTATCCGCTGTTCGCCACGCACGCGATTGTGCTCGTGCTGGTGCTGTCGATGATCTCCACGACGGCGCTGATGGCCTTCGGCGGCTCGTCCGTGCTCGAGGCGCTCGGCTTCGCCAGCGCGCGGGTTCTCGGCGGCGAGGTCTGGCGCGTCCTGTCCTACGGGCTGGTCAATCCCCCGAGCCTCTGGTTCGCGATCGACATGGTTCTGATCGTGTGGTTCGGCCGCGAACTCGAACGCGAGCTGGGCCGCCGCAACTTTCTCTGGCTCTGCCTCGGCCTTTACCTCGCCCCCGTGCTGCTGCTCACCCTGGCCGGCGGATTCGGGCTGGCCACGGCCCTCTCGGGCCAGGGAGGCGGCTTCGGTCTCTTCATCGCCTTCGCCACCCTCTACCCGGGGGCGTTGATGCTCTTCAACCTGCAGGCCAAGTGGGTCGCCCTGATCCTCGTCGGCATCTACGTGCTGATCGGACTCGGGCAACGCGACGTGGCCGGGCTGCTGTCCCTCAGCGCAACGGCGGGCTTCGCCTACCTCTGCGTGCTCCAGCTGCGCGGCAAGCCGTTGTTCCCTTGGTGGCCCGCCCCGCGCGCGCCGAAAGCCGCGAAGGAACCCAGCCGGCCGGTTGCCAAGGTCATCCCGTTCCCCGTCCCGCCAGCAAGGTCAGCCCCACGCGCCGCCGCCACGCCCTCGGCCCGGCCCGTCGCCGCCCGGGTGCCACCGGCCGACATGGCGGAGGTCGATGCGCTGCTCGACAAGATCGCCCATTCCGGAATCTCCAGCCTGACCGCCGCCGAACGCGCCCGCCTCGACGCCGCCCACCAGTCCCTGAAACGCCGCTCGACCTCTGATCCCTCCTGAGGACCGGGCTCCCCGGCGACGTGGTTCGAGCTGGCGCGTCCCGTGCGCCCCAGCCGCCCGCGGGTACCGGTCCGGAGGATCTTCCGTCCCGCGCGTGCACGAACACCGCGAACGTCAACCGACGCGAGGGCGCGAGCCGGTGCGACCGCCCCTAGTCCTTGAACTCGTCCATGGGCACCTTGACGGGAGCCGTCTCGGCCTCGGCGGCGCCGACTCCTGCATCAAGACCCCCGAGCTGGAATTCACGGTAACGGCGCTCCAACTCGCGCAGTTCCTCTTCGCGCTGCTCCAATTCGACCTCGCGCTCGATCTGCGCTTGCGTGGACTCCATGAGCTTGGCCTCGCTTTGCGAAAGAAAGGCCTCGCGTTCGCTGAGGCTGGCACGGGTCTCGCGGAGCAATTGCTCGAGGCGCTCGCGTTCGGCCTGCAACTCCGCCATGGCCGCAAGGTCCTTACTCGACAGCCCCGCGGTCGCAGGATTGGCCGGGGTTACCGGGGCCGCACTGGCGACCGCCGCACTGGCGACTCCTGCGCCGGATGGACGATAGACGATCCGACCGTTCGCGCTGCGCTTCGCGGCCGCCGCGGTCGCGTTCGCGGTTGCCGATGCCGTCGCCGCCGAGCTCGCCGCAGTGGTCACGGTCGCGCCGGCCGCCTGCTTCGGCGCCGGGGTCGCAGCGAGGAGAGGAGCCAACTCGGCCGCCACCACCTCGGGCGAAGCCTGGATTTCCACGCGGTCGGGCTTCCACTCGTGCAGCCGTCCGGTCTCCAGCATGATCTCCGTCTCGGAGACGATCTGCTCAAAGCGATCCGGATCAATCTTCTCGGCCGCCGCGGTGCGGAAGCCCTGCCACATCTTCTGCCGGTAGCTGCTGACGCCGTAGTTGCCCGAGAAGTTGGCGAGACGGCACTCGGCCCTGATCGCGGCAAATACCCGCGGAAGCTGCTCCTCGGCCTCGGAGGAAAGTCCGCGCACAATCTTCAACGCCTCAAACGGGGGCAGCTCAAGGATGCCAAACGCCAACCGCCGCCAGTTGCGCTCGGGCTGCCGCTGCAGGGTCGCCGGCTTTCCCCGCCGCAGGCTCTGGGAGTCTGCAATGCGGTTCAGAAAGGCGATTTCGTCCTGAATGACCGCCGCCGCGTGCATCGTCTCCTCGACCACCCGACGCCCCTCGGGGTGGGAACCGCACGACTCTCCCTGCGGGAATGACTCCAGCTGCGCCGGCAGTCGATTGAGCGAGCCCAGATAGCGCTCCACCGCCGAACTGTAACGGGCAAGCAACGCCTCCCAGTCATCCACGAAGCGCGCCGCCGACAGGCCGGTCACGTACTCCGGGTCCATCTCCCGCAGGTAATTCTCCACACTCCGTCCAACACACGCGACCAACTGCGGCGCCGAGGCACCGAGTTTTTCGAGAGCAGACCGGAGGAGAGTCACCCCCTCCCCCGCCTCATCAATCCGAGCTTGGTGGGCCCGCCGCGCCTCCTGACGAACAAAGCCCAGACGCGGCCGTTCGGCCTGAATCGCCGCCAACTCCGCCTGCGCCACCGCCAATGCCTCCTCCAACCGCCGGCGGCTCAGATCAAACACCGCCTCACGCAGCAGCAAGTCCTGCAACGCAGGCGGCAGGAACATGTTCGGCAATAGCTTGGAGTCGACGAGCATCGAATTCACAGCCCTCGTCCAGCCCTCCCGCCGACGGCCATCGCCGCGCCCCTCATCCCTGGGACAGGATAAGCGCGCACGAAGAAAAAGTGAGACGGATCGGCTCGGCGCATGGCGGGGGAGACAGCTGACCACTTATCGACCGAAACAGGGGGAAATTTCGTGAAGAATCCGTTCAAAGCTCGGACCGCCAGACGGTTCCCCCGGGAGGCCGCCGGGAACGCGGACCAGGAATGCCCCGAAGGTCCGGTCGGCCGGCCTCGTCAGGGCTTGGCGGGAGGCCCGGCCGCAGCCGGAGGGCCCGCGGCTTCCGGCGCCGACTTGGCCGGGCCCGGGGCAGCGCCCGAAGCCGGTTGCGCCGACGTCGTCGGCAAACCCAACGCGCGGGTCGCCGCGTCCCGCACGGCCTGCACGGCGGGGGAATTCTTCAGCATGTCGAACGGCACTTCGGTCTGTGTGTCCTTCCCGATGTGCTCGCTCGCCACGGTCGCCAGCAGGGGCATCGCGCTCTCCAGCCGCGCGTTCACGCCCGGAACGCC
>CAZEJZ010000224.1:0-5397 GCA_964512415.1 uncultured Opitutaceae bacterium | reverse complement strand
CCAGGATCGCGTGCCGCCGCTCGCCGGCCGACAGGCGCGCCGAGCCGCCCGCCCTGCGCCGGCCTCGCCGGCTCCCGGTGCCGCCGTCGCGTTTCACGCCTTGCCCCCATTCGTTACCGATGTTAACTTAACATTGTTAACAACGAAGTGCAAAAGCGAGTCGATCCTCATGGAGGCGCACCGCGGCTTTGTCCGGGTGTTCGCCGAGCCCACCCGGGGACGCGTGCTCGGCGCGGAGATCGTCGGCCCCGAGGCCGGCGAGCTGATTCACTGCTTCACCGGCCCGCTGGCCATGCGGGCCACCGTCTTCGATCTGCTCCGCGCACCGTGGTACCATCCCACGCTCGCCGAAATCATCACGTATCCGCTCGAGGAGATCGCCGACCAGATCGGCTGAGGACGCGCGCTCACGCCGCCGCGATGGCCAGAAGGTCGCGCAAATCGACCCGCTTCTCGTAGAGCGCCTTGCCCACGATCACGCCTTCGAGATTCGCGTAGCGCCGGGCGAGTGCGGCCAGAGCCTGCACATCTTCCCGGCGGCTGACTCCCCCGCTTGCGATCACGCGGCAGCGCACCGCAGCGAGCATCGTCTCCTGAGCCTCCAGATTGGGCCCGGTCAGCATGCCGTCGGTTCCGATGTCAGTGTAAACGAGTGCCGCGACCCCGAGCGCGTCCATGCGCTGCGCAAAGGTCAGGGCCGCGAGCGGCGTGGTATCGACCCACCCTTTCACCGCGACCTGCCCCTGCTTGGCATCGATCCCCACCGCGATCCTGGCGCCATAGGTCTGCACGAGTTCGCCGACGAAAGCCTCGCTCTCAGCCGCCCGGGTACCAATGACGGCTCGTTGCACCCCCAGCCCAAGCACGCGATCCACGATCGCCCGCGTGCGCAGCCCACCGCCCAGCTCCACGCTCAGGCCCTCCTGCAGGATCGCTTCGACCGCCGCGAGATTGCGCGGCTCGCCATCGAAGGCACCGTCGAGGTCCACCACGTGGATCCAACGGCTACCGGCGGCCTTGAACTCCGCCGCCACCGCGCGCGGGTCCGTCGCGTAGACCGTTTCCTGGTCGGCGCGCCCCTGGGTGAGTCGGACGCAACGACCGCTTTTCAGATCAATGGCGGGAAAAATCGTCATGCAGCGTAGGCGTGAAAGACAGCCAGTCTCGATTTCGCGGTGGAACCAAGGCAAACTTCGAATTCACTTACCGCCACATGAGCAAGCCTTACTCCGTTCCCCCCTTCCTCACCGAGCTCCTCGCCGCCCGTTCCCCCTCGGGCTACGAGGCCGAGGCCCAGGCGGTCTTCGACCGCCACGTGAAGCCCGCCGCCGACGCCTACGCCAAAGACGCGATGGGCAACCGGCTGGCAACGCTCAATCCCAAGGGCGACCCGACCCTCATGCTCGCCGGGCACATCGACGAGCTCGGTCTCATCATCACCTACGTCAACGACAAGGGATTCATCTACTTCGAGACCATCGGCGGTCATGACCGGATCATGATCCCCGGACGCCGGGTCCAGATCCAGACGGCGCAGGGTATCGTCAAGGGCGTGACCGGGAAGCGCGCCGTGCACCTGATGGACGAGGCCGACCGCAAGAAGGTGCCGGAAATTCACGAACTGTGGATCGACATCGGCGCCAAGTCCAAGGCGGACGCGCTGGCGCGCGTGGCGATCGGCGATGTCGCCACTTACGATCACGGGTTCGAACTCATCCATGGCAGCGTGGGTGCGGCCCGCGCCTTCGATGACAAGGTCGGCGCCTACGTGGTCGGGGAGACGCTCATCCGCCTCGCCAAGGCCCGCCGCAAGCTCGCCGCCCGGGTCGTCAGCGTCGCCACCACGCAGGAGGAAATCGGCGTCCGCGGCGCGACCACGGCGGTCTACGCGGTCGACCCGCACATCGCCGTCGCGGTGGACGTCGGCCATGCCACCGACCATCCCGACTGCGATCCGCGCAAGTACGGTGGCGCGACGCTAGGCGGAGGTCCGATGATCTGCCGCGGCGCCAACATCAACCCGAAGATCTTCGACGCACTGGTCGCCGCCGCGAAGCGCGCCAAGATCCCCTACCAGATTGAGGCGGACCCGCGCCCGACCGGCACCGACGCCCGGGCCCTTCAAGTCGGCCGCGCCGGCGTCGCCACCGGGTTGGTCAGTATCCCCCTGCGGTACATGCACACGCCGAGCGAGTTGGTCGACCTCGAGGACGTCGAGCGCTGCGTGCTGCTCCTCACCGAGTTCGCGCTGGGCCTCAAGCGCGGCGAGCGCGCTCACTGGTGAACACCCGCACCGGTACGGTTCTCCCAATGCCATGGCGATGATCTCCGACCCTTGCATGAATCCAGACACCCGCCGAGTCGACCGGCGCCTGCTGCCCGTTGCGCTCGCGGTGCTCCTCACGCTCTTCCCCCTTCGCGGTGCGGGAACGGACGCGACAGCGCCATCGGGCAAGCCGCAGTCGGCGGACGTGACGGAGGCGCTCGGGCTGATCGAGCAGCAACGGCTGGCCGAGGCTCAGTCTCTCTTCGAAAACATCCTCGCCCGCGAACCACGCAACCTCGAGGCGGCGTACCAACTCGGGGTGCTCGCCCTCCGCCGCGGCGAGGCCGAGATGGCGGTGGATCTGCTCGAGAAAGCCCGCTCACTCGATCCGGGCGCCGCCCGCACGCATCACAACCTCGGGCACGCCTACGGTCTCTCCGCCGCGCGTGCCTCCGTCTTCGGTAAGCTGGGGCTCGCCCGCAAATGCCTCGCGAGCTACCAAAAGGCGGTCGAACTTGCCCCTCAACACGTCGAATACCGGCTCAGTCTCATCCGCTACTACCAGGCCGCCCCGGCGATCGCCGGAGGTGGCTCCGAGAAGGCGCTCGCCGCCGCCGAGGCACTGCGGGCGCTCGACCCAGTGCGGGGTTGCCTCACGGTCATCGGCGTTCACGTATCCGGAAAACAGTGGGCGTCCGCGTTCGCGGAGCTCGACCGCCTCCGCGAACAGCATCCCGGGCTCCGCGAGGCCGATTACCAACTCGGCCGACTCGCCGCGTTGGCGGACCAGCGCCAGGCGGAGGGAATCGCCGCGTTGCGCCGCTTCCTCGCCGCGCCGCCGCGGTCCGGAGACACTCCCGCCGCCCAAGCCCAGTTCCGTCTCGGCATGCTGCTGGAGAAAACGGGCCAAAGCGCCGAGGCCCGCACGGCCTATCAAGCGGCACTTGCGACCGATCCCAACCACCAGCCGGCCCGCGAGGCGCTGAGCCGCCTCGACGGCAAGACCCCGTCCGCGTAGGTCGATCGCTCCCCGGCATGCCGCCCCTCGTCGAATTCCACCACGTCACCAAGCGCTACGGCGACGGCCCGGCGATCCTGGAGAACGTTTCCCTCCAAGTGGAGCGAGGCGAATTCGTCAGCTTCATCGGACCCAGCGGGTGCGGCAAATCAACCCTGCTCAAGCTGGTGGCCGGACTCAGCCCCGTCACCACCGGTTCCCTCACCGTGGATGGACTCTCCCCGGAAGCGGCGGCGGAGGAACTCGCCTTCGTCTTCCAGGAACCGACCCTCCTGCCGTGGCTGACGGTGGAGCGCAACGTTGAGGTCCCGCTGCGCCTCCGCGGTGTCCCCCCGGAGCGCCGACGAGAGCGGGCGAGGAAGGCCCTCGCTCTCGTCGGCCTCACCGAACGCGCACCCTACTACCCCCGGCAACTCTCCGGCGGCCAGCGGATGCGCGTCTCCATCGCCCGCGCCTTGTCGCTCGCTCCGAAGCTGCTGTTGCTCGACGAGCCCTTCGGCGCGCTGGATGAGATGACGCGCGACCGCCTGAACGAGGAACTCCTCGCCATCCGCGCCGAGCAGGGATGGACGGCGTTCTTCGTCACGCACGCCGTGGCCGAAGCCGTGTTTCTGTCGCACCGAGTCATCCTCCTCGCGGCCACCCCCGGCCGCATTCACCGCGAGATCCGCGTGGACCTGCCGTACCCGCGGACGGCGGAGACGCGACAGGCACCGACGTTTCAGGCGCTCGTCGCCGCGGTCTCCCACGAGTTGCGCGCACTCCCGCCCCCGGCCCCGGCCGTTCCCACGCCATGAAGGCAGGCCCACTGCTCCCCCGCTTGCTTCCGGCACTGACCGGCGCGCTGTTCATCGCGCTATGGTACCTTGCTCACGCGCTGCTCGGGAGCGAACGGCGGTTTCTCCTTCCCCCACCGCACGACGTCCTCATCGCCTTCCGCGAACACGGGCCCGCCCTGTGGAGCGCCGCGATGACCACGCTCCAGGGGGCGCTGCTCGGATTCGGGGCGGCGGTCATCGGAAGCTCGCTCGCCGCACTGGTGCTGTCCCTGACGCCACTCGTGCGTGCCAGCCTTTACCCCTACCTGATGATCCTCCAGCTCACTCCCATCATCGTGATCGCGCCGATCCTCATCCTGTGGGCCGGGGCCGGGATCGTGAGCGTGACGATCATCACGTTCCTGATTTGCTTCTTTCCCCTCGTCGTCAACACCACCCAAGGCCTGATCTCGACGGACCGCAACTTGGTCGATCTCTTCCGAATGTGCCGCGCCTCGCGCTGGCAGGAGATCTTCCTGCTCCGAGCGCCGGGCGCACTCCCCTACTTCTTCACCGGGCTCCGCATCGCGGCCACCCTGGCGCCGATCGGGGCGATCGTCGGTGACTTCTACGCTGGCAACTCGGCCGGGGGCCAAGGTGGTCTCGGCTTCCTGACGATCATCTACAGTTCGCAGTTCAAGATCGCCGCCCTCTTCGCCACGGCCGTCTCCAGCTGCGCCCTCGGTTTCCTCTTTGCGGGTGGCGTGGTCGCGCTGAGTTGGCTATGCCTGCATCGGTGGCACGATTCCTACAGTCGCAGCGACGTCTGACCGCACTCCTTCGCGCCGCCCTGAGCGGCGCGGGAGCGCTGGTCGTCCTCGCGGGTTGCGCCCCGCGGACGGCTGCGCCCCCTGCGGCAACCTCACCGGCTCCGTCACCCCGTCAGGCCATCCGCCTGCAGACGGACTGGTACCCTCAGGCGGAGCACGGCGGATTCTATCAGGCGCTCGCCAAGGGCTTCTACGCCGAATCCGGTCTCGATGTGGAGATCTTGCCCGGCGGACCCGGCGCGTTCATCGCCCAGAAGCTGGCCACTGGTCGCGTCGACGTCGCGATCGGACGCAGCGACGATGTCTTCACCGCCGTCGAACAGGGCCTCCCCCTGGTGATCGTCGGCGTCTTCATGCAGCGCGATCCGCTCTGCCTCCTCCTGCACGAGGACGATCACGTGCGGGACTTTCCCGACCTCGATGGAAGGGCCGTGATGGCGCATCCCGGGGCCGCTTGGGTGAGCTACGTCGCGGCACGCCACGGCATCACCATCAACCTCGTTCCCATGAACTACGGGCTTGCGC
>CAZEJZ010000223.1:0-5411 GCA_964512415.1 uncultured Opitutaceae bacterium | reverse complement strand
CCAGAGCACACGGAGTTGATGCGTGACCTCCGGCGTCGTGCGCAGCAACTCGCGCAGGGCGGCATGCACCGCGGGATCCGGTCCGCGCTCCTGCAGCAGGAGACGCGCGCGCCGCACGTGCCACTCGTTCCGGTGCAGCTGGAGCCGCACCAACTCCTCGCTGGGGAGCGCGGCGAGGTCGATCGCGACCGGCTTCGGAGTGCCGTAGCTGATCTTGTAGATGCGTCCGTTGGTGCGGTCCTGCGGCTGTTGTTGGTGACACGCCCGCGCATCGTACCAGTCGCTATTGAAGAGCGAGCCGTCCGGCCCGGTTTCCAGGCGCAGACCCCGGAACCACGCGTCGTTCGCCCGCATGAAGTCGGGCAGATGTGACCCGATGTAGCCCGAGCCCTGCGGGCGCAGCCGTTCCCGATTGATGCGGCTGCCGAGGACGTTGTGCGTGAAGAGCGTCCCGCGATACTCGTCGGGGAAGCTGTCGCCGAGGTAAACCAGCGTCCCCGCATGCGCGTGCCCGCCGCCCGCCGCATCGGTGCCGCCCGCGCCGAAGCGTGCGTCCGACCACTTCACCCCGCGGTCGTAGTGGAAGTGATCCGCGATCGTCTTGATGTCGCCGTAGGCGAAGGGATTGAAATGCTGCCCGGCTTGCCGCTGGTAGTGGCCGCCTTGGATGACGTGATACAGGTGAGGAATCACGCATGCGGTGACGAAGGCGTCGCCGACGTCGTTGAAGTCGAGACCCCACTGGTTGCTCATGCCCTCGGCGAAGACCTCGAAGATCTTCTTCGTCGGATGGTAGCGCCAGACGCACGCGTTGAGCGGCGAGCGTTCCGCATCGCGTGCGCCGGGACGGCCGACGTTGGAATGGGTGAAGACGCCTTGGTTGCCGTAAAGCCATCCATCGGGGCCCCAGACGAAGCTGTTCAGCGTCTCGTGGGTGTCCTGCCAGCCCCAGCCGTCGAGCACCGGTTGCGGCGGGCCGTCCGGGATGTCGTCGCGATTGCGATCCGGGATGAAGAGGAGATAGGGGGCGCTGCCCACCCACACGCCGCCGTGTCCCACGGCAATGCCGCTGGCGAAGTTGAGTTGGTCGTAGAACACCGTCGAGCGATCGTGGCGGCCGTCGCCGTCGACGTCTTCCAGCACCAGAATGCGGTCGCGGCCGTACGGTGACCACGTGGGATAAGCGTAGTTCTCGACCACCCAAAGACGGCCGCGTTCGTCGATGGTGAACGCGATGGGTTGGTGCACGGCCGGCTCGCCGGCGAAGGGGACGGCGCGGAAGCCGGGCGGAAGCGACATGGCGCGCGCCGCGTCCTCGGGAGTGAGTCCCTTGCCAGCGGCAATCGGAAACTCGCCGGCCTGTGCCGCAAGTCGAACCGGGTTCACGCCGAAGCTGAGCAGGGCGATCAAGAGCATCACTCGGACGCCGCGCACGCGGGTTGGGATTCTGGGCAAGCGGGACATGGGGCGTAGTCTCCGGGATGACGGCGTGGGGAGCGCGATCGCGCAAGGACGACCGTACTGTCGGTCGGGGCTTCGCGCTACGTCAACCAAGGAGGCGCTTCGGGGATCGCGTTCGCGGTGCGGCGGGCGTGATCGCGCGCGAGCCGACGGCGTGGCGCGCGTTGGAGCGAGGATCCCAGAGCGCGGCACCCGTGGGTTTGTCGAGGCGCCGATGAAATTTCAACGCGTGGCTCCGGGTCGCGAAAGGCTTGGCTGGCGCGTCGGCGTCGACGTGTGTTGGATGACCGTGGATCTGAGATCATCTTCGGCCCCGCGTTTCGCGCGTCATCCGACGCCCGATCCTCCCCGCTCACGCTGCCATCCCTTTCCGACTATGTCCGCCCCACGACCTGTTTCCCGCCGCCGTTTTCTGGGTGCGGCTTCCTCGCTGACGGCCGCGCTTGCCTTTCCCTCCATCCTCCGAAGTGCGCCGGGTGGATCACCGGGTCAGCGACTGAACGTGGCCTGCGTCGGGGTCGGCGGTCGCGGCTGGGCGGCGGTTCAGGGGATGAGCGGCCAGAATCTCGTGGCGTTCGCGGACGTCGATGATGTGCGGGCGGCGCGCACCTTTCGGGAGCATCCGGACGTGCCGCGGTTTCGCGATTATCGCGTGATGCTGGAACGGCTGGGCAAGCAGATCGATGCCGTGACCGTCTCGACGCCGGACCACATGCATTACCCGATCGCGCGGGCGGCGCTGGAGTTGGGCAAGCACGTCTTTGTGGAGAAGCCGCTCGGGCACACGGTCTGGGAGGCTCGCGAACTCAGTCGCCTGGCGAGCGAGAAGCGGGTCGCCACGCAGATGGGCAATCAGGGTCACGCGGCCGAAGGCATGCGCCTCTTGCGCGAGTGGTACCAAGCGGGAATTTTGGGGGAGATTCGCGAGATTCACTCGTGGACCGACCGTCCGATCTGGCCGCAGGGCTCAAAGGGCTTCGATCACAGCCAACGGATTCCGGTCGTGCCGGAGACGCTCGACTGGGATGGCTGGCTCGGCGTGGCGGCGACGCGTCCGTACGATCCCGGCTATCTTCCGTTCAACTGGCGCGGATTCTGGGATTTTGGCACGGGGGCCCTCGGCGACATGGGCTGTCACCAGATGGACGGTGCGTTCTGGGCCTTCGACCTTGGTGCGCCGTCGTGGGTCGAGCCGGTGAGCGCGAATGCGACCGAGCTGAGTGCGCCGACGGCGTCGATCGTGCGCTACGGATTCCCTGCGCGCGGCGCGCGGCCGGCGGTCCAGTGGACATGGTATGACGGCAACCTCGGTCCGCCGCTGCCACCGGAGTTGGAGGAAGGGAGGACCCTTCCCGAGAACAGCACGTTGATCGTCGGCACGCGGGCCTCGGTCATCGCACAGGCGAACTACTTCACCGTCCGCATCGTGCCCGAGGTGAGAATGCGCGAACTGGCGCCGACGCTGCCGCCGAAGACGATCCCGCGGATCCCCGGCGGAGATCACTTCGCCGAGTGGATCAACGCGTGCAAGGGCGGACCGGCAGCAGGCTCGCACTTCGGCTACTCCGGGCCGCTCACGGAGATGGTCCTGCTCGGCAACGTCGCGCTCCGGGCGCGGCGTCGTATCGAATGGGATTCCGCTGCCTTCCGCGTCACCAACGTGCCCGCGGCCAACGCGCTGCTGACGAAGACCTATCGTCCGGGGTGGGGCGTCTTGTGATGACCCGAACTGCCGCGGAGGTGGGCCACGCCCTTTGCGATGAGGCTGCCCCCGCGGAGATACGCGTCTTTCTCACGGCGCGGCCGCGGCCGCCTCAGGGCCTGGCCAGCTCCGCCTCGATGAACCGGTAGGCCTCCTCCCGGATCTCGGGAGGGAAGTCGTGCCCACAGTCCGGGTAGCGCACCTGCAAACGTTCCGGCACGCCGAACAGCGCGTAGATCTTCGATGCCTCCTGCACCGAGCGGCGGACGCCCTCGACCGCAAAGTTGGTGTCGCCGATCGGGGAGTTGGAGAAAAAGCCCCGCGGCGCAAGAGCCGCGAGCAACTCCGGGAAATCCCAGGGCACGCGCGCCGGGTCGTTCCCGTAGCGTTCGAGGAAACGCGGCAGGTAGCGCTCGCCCTCCCAGCCCTTGAGATCGCCGTTCTTGTAGTTCGGGATCGCGGTCCAGCCGCAGCTCGACACGACCGCGCGGATCCGCTCGTCCACGACGCTGAACCAGATCGCGTTGTGCCCTCCGAGCGAGTGACCGATCGCCGCGATCCGCTTGGGATCGACGTCCGGCAGCTCGCACAGCAGATCGACGCAGCGCAGGTGATTCCACATGCCCTTCAGCGTGCCGGAGGGGTAGCGATCCTTCGCGAAGTCGTACTTGTATTCTCCGAGCGTGGGGAATTCGGGCGCGATGACCACGAATCCGCGCTGCGCCAGTTCCCGCGCGTAGGCGAGGTTGGGAGATCCGGCGAGGCCGACGATCTCATCCTTGCCGAACCGGAAGTGCGTCTGATGGAGCGCGATGACCGCCGGGCCCCGCACGCCGGGGGTCGCGTTGGTGGGACGGAGCAGCCACGCTGGGATGCGATCACCGTCATCCGCGTCGATCATCAGCTTCTCGCGCGTGAAACCCGGGCCTTCGGCGCGGCTGCCCTCGACCACGGTGTACCGCACCGGCCCCAGTGTGCTGCGGTCCGGGAGTTCGCCCGTCGAGGCGTAAAGGCCGACCAAGATATCGGCCCGTCGCTTTGCCCAGTCCGCCCGAGTCCGCACCGGTTGCTCCCGTCCGGCGTCGTCGATGAAGTAATCAACGCGGAGATGGTCGCGGGCGCGGGGTTCGACGACCGCTTCAGAGGTGGCGTTCGGCGATCCGGGGGCTGCAGTGGGCGGTGTACCGGCCGAGGCTGTGGTGCCGAGGCTCGCCGTCAGCGCGACGAGTCCGGCGAGACGCAGGGCTCCGCTGACGAAACAGCGCCCGTGGCGTGCGGATCGGTTCGAGGAGGCGCGGGTTTCCAGACGGAGCACGGACGGATCGACGGCGGGGATCGAGGGGGTGGGGTGCATGACGCGGGAGAACGGAGTGAGGTGAAGGGCGATCAGCGCGCGAGTTCGACGCGATCAAGGCGCGGCGCGAGGAAGTGGAGGATCGCGAGGGCGATCAGGTAGGCGCATGACGCGAAGATGAACAGCGACCAGTATCCCGAGACCGCGATCACCTTTCCGGAGATGGCGGCGAAGAGCGCCCCGCCCATGCCGCCGAGCAAGCCGCCGATGCCGGTGACGCTGCCCACGGCGCGCTTCGGGAACATGTCGGATACGGTGGTGAAGAGATTTGCGCTCCAGCCCTGATGGGCGGCGGTGGCGAGGGAGATCAGTGCGATGGCGACGACGAGGCTCGACGTGGTGGCGGCGAGGAAGATTGGCACGACGCAGAGCGCGCAGACGAGCATCGTGGTTTTGCGGGCGCGGTTCACGGACCAGCCGTTCTTGATCAGGCGGGTGGCCATCCAGCCGAAGAAGACGCTGCCGCCGTCGGAAATCAGGTAGATGACGATGAAGGGGATCCCGACCGTCTTCAGGTCGAGCCTCGTCTCCAGGGCGGCGTTGTCGTTGAAGAACGACGGCAGCCACGTCAGGTAGAACCACCACACCGCGTCCGTCAGGAACTTGGCGGAGCCGAAGGCCCACGTGGCGCGGTACCGCAGGAGCTGTCCCCACGTGACCTTCCCGCCGTGGGAGTCATCCGCTTCCGCGTCCGAGCGGATGTGGGCGAGCTCGGCGGCGGAGACCTTCGGGTGCTCCTCGGGCCGGAAGAAGTGGGCGAGCCACAGCGCGAGGACGATCGCGCCGAGTGCCCCCGTGATGATGAACGCCGCGCGCCAGCCGAGGTGGGCGACGATCAGGGGTACGCAGGCGGCCGTCAGGATGATGCCCACGTTGGCGCCGGCGTTGAACAGC
>CAZEJZ010000222.1:0-5426 GCA_964512415.1 uncultured Opitutaceae bacterium | reverse complement strand
GGCGAACCGGACCTCCCCCACCGCGCCGGCATGCAGGGCCGCGATCGCCTCCCGCATCCACGTACGCCGTTGGTTGCCCATCTGCACGACCTTGCCGTACTTCCGGGCCGCCGCGACGATCAGCTCCGCCTCGTAGGGGTTGCTGCTGCCGGGTTTCTCGACGTAAACATGCTTGCCCGCCTGCATCGCGAGCAACGCCGCCGGGGTGTGCCAGAAGTTCGTCGCAGCGACGAACAGCGCGTCGAGGGTCGGATCTTCCAAGCAGGTCCGAAAGTCGACCACGCCCTTGCACGGAGCCTTCTGCGTCTCGCCCACCAGCTTCATCCCGGCGGCGAGGCGCACCGGATCGACCTCCGCGAGGTACGCGATCTCCACGTCGGGCAGCACGAGCAGCGCCCGGACGTGCGCCAGCCCGCGTCCGAGCGCCATCACTGCGACCCGGAGCTTGCGGCCCGAGGCGTTGGCGGCCCGGAGGGTGGCGGGACTGAGCGCCGCGCCCAACCCGAGGCCGAGGCCCGCGAGCGCGGTGCGCCGGATGGCTTCACGACGGGTCAGGGACGGAGGGACAAGCGGGACGAGGGGGTTTTCGGAGGTCATGGGTTGGAGCGGGGTTCAGACCGAGGGCGGTCGCGGGAAGGAAGGCCATCAGGGCACGGCCTGCACCGCGCCCGACTCAGCCGCGCGGTAAGCCGTGAAGACGGTCTTCAGCACGCGCAACGACTCCGCCGTGGTGATCGGCGGGGGCTCAAGGCCCAGCGAGGCGCGGACGCACGAGAGCACGAAGGGCGTGTAGCCACCATCGGGTTGTGGGTTCACGAAGGAGCGCACTGCGGGGTTCGCCTCCGTCGTGGTGTAGTAACGGACCGGCGTCTCCCCTCCGTGCAGGTTGATCTCGATCCATCCCTTCGACCCCCAGATCTTGAGGCGCGAGCGATAGCCCTTGTCGAGGTAGTAGCCCGACGTGAGCGTGCCCAGCGCGCCGTTGGCGAAGCGAAGGCTCAGCGTCGCCGAGTCCTCCACGTCGAACGGCTGCCCCCCCACGTTCGCGATGAATCCCGCGACGTGGCTGATGTCCGATCCGGTGACCAGCATGGTCAGGTCAATCCAGTGAATCCCCAGCCAGATGAGGTGACCACCGCCGGCCCGAGCCTTCTGCGCGTACCATTTCGAGCCGTAGCCGGGGCGGCCGAGGCGGGTCTGGTCGGCGATCATGTGCAGCTCCACGCCGTAGAGACGCCCGAGTCGACCCGCCGCGATCCACTCCCGGGCAAAGCGGATCTCCGGACGAGACCGGTTGGCGAGGGCCAGCATGAGGTGCCGACCCTTCGCGTCGGCCTTGCGCGCCAACGGCAGAAACGGATCGGTGCCCAGCGCCGCGGGTTTTTCGGCGAGGACGTGACATCCCGCATCCAGCGCCCGGTCGATCGCCGCAGGCGCGAGCCCGGGCTCCAGCGAAATCACCGCGAGGTCCGGGCGATGCCGGGCGAACAACGTCTCGGCCGTCCCGTAGGCCGCGAGGAACTTCGCCCCCAGCGCCTTCCTCGCCGCAGCCTCGGTCTGACCAGACGGGTCGGCGAGCACGACTGCCTTGACCTCCTCCGACGCCGCGAGCGCCGCGAGGTACGCGGAAACATGCGCGCCTTCGTCGTTGGTGATCACCGCAACCGTCGCCCGACGTTGCGGCTCATCAGCACCGCAGAGCAGGCCGCCGTTCCAGCCCAACAGGACAAAGACAAGGCACCACAGGCGAGAAGGCATGGTCGGTGAACCTGACGGAGTGTGAAGGGGTACGACGGAAGAGGGCCAGGCAGCCGCGGAATAGCCTACCGTCTGAACTTAGGGGATCCGCCGGAACGAAATCGGCAAACCGAAAGCACTGGTCAGCCCAATTGACCGATCAGGGAACGGCTCCGCAGAGAAGCGCGAGGCGGGAGTCAGCTCGGAGGCTCTTCGATCGCCTTCAGCCACCGCACTGCGGCCGGAGGGGGCACGCGACCGCGCCAGACCGCATGAATCTCAAGACGGGGCAGCGGCGGGCTCACCGGCTTGGCCGTCAGACCGCCCGCCAGCGTGCCGGAGAGCAGCAGGCTGCAGGGCGCCACCCCTACGCCCGCCAGGACCATCCAGTGCAGGGAGGGAAAGTCATCCGCCGCGTGCGAGGCGTCCAGCCGGACCGCGTGGGCTCGCGCGAGATCGAGGAAGTTCTGCCCGAAATAGGGGTTGCTCCGCAGCAGCACCAGCCGCCGCCCCTCCAGATCCCGCAGCGCAACGCGCCCCCGACGCGCCAGCGGATCGTCCGTGCGCAGCAGCACGCCCTGACGCTCCACCAGCAGGCACCGGTGCGACAGTGACGCATTCTCCGGCGGTCGGCCCAGAATCAGGTCCAAATCGCCGTCGATGAGCCGATTCTCAAGGCGGTCCTGATTGCCCTGCTGGACCTCGACCGCAAGACCCGCCGCCGACCGGGTGATCCGGCACAGTGCCTCCGCCACGCCGGCGGTCGCCGCCGGCGGGATCAGGCCCAGCCGAAGGACACCCGTTTCGCCCGACGCGGTCTCCCGCGCGATCCGCGCCAGACCCTCCGCACGCCGCACGATCGCCTCTGCTTCAGGCAGGAGTGCCCGGCCGGCGGGGGTGAGGCCGCCCATCCGGTTGCTCCGCTCGAAGAGTGTCGCTCCAACCTCCTCCTCGAGGCGCTGGATGTGCGTCGTCAGCGCCGGCTGGGCGAGGTTCAGCCTCCGCGCCGCCCGAGAGAAGTGATTCTCCTCCGCCACCGCGAGAAACGACCGAAGCCAGCGGAGTTCCAAGGTCATGGTGCTTTTATGATCGTTTTCCACGATCGTGGCAAACGTATCGTTCGATTTTCGATAACGCACAAAATCCGCTACCATGGTCCACCATGACTCCGAAACGCATCCTCATCGTCGTCGCCAACCCCGCCCGTTCCACCACCCTCGGTTGGCCGGTCGGGTTCTGGGCCGCCGAACTCGTCCATCCCTACCACACGCTGACCCAGGCCGGCCACCGCGTGACCATCGCAAGTCCGGACGGGGGGAAGGTGGAGTGGGACGCCTACAGCGATCCTCACGACGCCTCCGGGTACTCTAAGGAGGACCACCTTTCGCGCGCCTACCTCGCGCAGCCGGAGTTCCTTGCCCAGTTGGAGCGCACCCCGGCGGTGAGCACATTGGATGCACGGGAATTCGATGCCATCATCGTGGCGGGGGGCCAGTCGCCGATGTTCACGTTTCGCCACCACGCGGCGCTGGCGGCGCTCTTCCTCGCGTTCGCTCGCGCGGGCAAGCCGAGCGCCGCGCTCTGCCACGGCACCTGCCTGCTGCTCGACCTGCGAAACGCGGACGGCTCGCCGTTCATCCGCGGACGGAGGATCACGGGCTTCGCGAATGCCGAGGAGGATTTCGCGGACCAAGCCGTCGGCCAAAAAGTCATGCCCTTCCGGATCGAGGACGAGGCCCGCAAACTCGGCGCCGACTTCGTCACCGCGCCGCCCTTCCATCCGTTCGCCGTCCGGGACGGCAACCTCGTCACCGGCCAGCAGCAGCACTCCGGACACGCCGTGGCGGAGGCCGTGCTCGAAATCCTCCGCTAGTTTGCCATCGTCGTATCCATGAACATCGCTTTCATCGGCATCGGTCAGGTCGGCGGCGCCCTCGCCCACCAGCTCCTCAAGGCCGGGCATCGCATCACGATCGCCGCGCGCGACCTCTACTCGGAAAGCGTCCGCAAGGCCCAGGCGGCCTCGCCGGGACTCCACGCCCAGTCGCCCGACGCCGCCGTCGCCGGCGCGGAGGTCGTTTTCCTCGCGACCCCGTATCAGGCCAACGCGGCGGCGCTGGCCGGGCTGACGCTGGACGGGAAGATCCTCGTCGACTGCACGAATCCCGTGGCCCCGGGTCTCACGCACGGCTTGCAGAGCCGGACCTCGGGAGCGGAGGAAGTGCAGCGACTTGCGCCCCGCGCCCGGGTGGTGAAGGCGTTCACGATCTACGGTTTCGAAAACTTCGCGGACAGCCGCTATCCGGGATACGGCGATCTAAAGCCCGCCATGCTGATCGCCGGCGACGACGCGGACGCCAAGGCAACGGTGGGACGGCTCTGCGAGGATCTCGGCTGGCGCCCGGTGGACACGGGGCCGCTCCCCAGCGCCCTGCACCTCGAGCACATGACGCTGCTCTGGATCAAGATGGGAAGGGTGCAGGGCAAGGGATCCAACTTCGTCTGGGCGATGCTGGAACGCTGACACGGTGCCGGCCGGGTGCACGGCCGCAACGCAGTCTCGACGGACGGGTCGCCATTCCTCACGCCGTCCCGAGCGCCGGCGGATTCACGCCCCCGCTGGTCAGCGGGCCAATCCAGTGCCGCAGCCTTGAACCCTGAGCTGCGTCGCCTCACACCGAGGTATGACCCCGTCCCCGCGCCGGGCACGACCCACGACGTTTCCCCTCCCCGTCCGGTGGTTTTCGCTCCTCCTGGGCGCAGCATCGACCGGCGCGAGTGCCCCCACCCCAGGGTTGGAGGCGAGCCAGTGGCAACTCTTCATCGACGACCACGCGGTCGCCCGCGCCACCGGATTCGACCGCGTCGTCCACCACCCGCGGTGGCGCGGGGTAGTGATTGACGCCGACCAGCCCTGGGAAACTTCCGGCGTGCGTCCGGCATTCGTCGGACGCGCACCGGACGGCACCTTCCTCGCCTACTACACGGCGCAGTGGTGGATGCCGGACACCGACGCACGCTCCGCGAATCACTCCCAGGTCGTGTACGCGGATGGAACGTGGCGCACCCGCGTGCCGGATCCGCGGCCGCGCGACCGCGCCCAGCAATACGTGGAGACCGACGCCTTTGCGATGAGCCGCGACGGGATCCGCTGGGAGAAGCCGAGGCTCGGTCTTGTCGATGCACCGACGGGCATCGATCGGGAAACCCACGCCCCCTTCCCTTCGCCGACCGGCAGCGGCCGCGACAACAATCTTGGCGCTCCCGCCGTCCTCGCCGATCTCGGGCAGTACGGTCAGGTCAGGGACCCTTCCCGGCGCTATGCCGTCTCCTTTGAGGGCCACGCCTACTTTGCGGCCGAGTTGCCGGATCCCGCCCGCGATGCCGCCTGGCGGACGAAGCTGACCAAGGTCGATGGACGCTTCAGCCCGCGCGGCGGCACGCTGAGCTTCTGGGATCCGCAGCACCAGGAGTGGGTGGCGATGGTGCAGAACGCCACCACGCGCTGGTTGCCGTCACGGCAGATCGCGCGCTTCACGTCCTCCGATCTCAAGGTCTGGCGCTCCGAGGTCGCGCTGGTCCCCGACTCCGCTGACCCGCATCGCCCGGATCACTACGCTGAGCCGATGATGCTCTTCCCGTACTCCAGTGACGGCGTCGTGTTCGGCATCCTGAGCTGGCGCCACAGC
>CAZEJZ010000221.1:0-5442 GCA_964512415.1 uncultured Opitutaceae bacterium | reverse complement strand
CACCTCGCAGCTGCAGTTCGTGCTGACGCAGCTGGCGAACGACGGCATCAAGCAGCCGGGCACGCTGCTCTTCGCCCTCCTGTTCCTCGTCCACAAGGCCGTCCAGGCCGAGGGCATCGCACTCATGCTGGTCTGCCTCGCCGTCGTGCCACTCGTGGTCTTTCCCGTCCGCTACATCGGCCGCAAGGTCACCCGGCGGGCACAGGACCTGCAGAGCGAGCTCGGGGCGGTGACCGCGCTCTTCTCCGAGAATCTGTCCGCCGCCCGCGAGGTCCGCGCCTACGGGCTGGAGGAGCACGAGACGTCCCGCTTCGAGGTCCTCACCCGGCGGCTCTTCTCGTCGCAGATGAAGATCGCCAAGTACGCCCAGGCGTTGAGCCCGATCATCGAGGTGATCGCCGCACTCGGGATCGCCGGCACGCTCCTCTACGCCTACTCGGCCGGGGTCTCGAAGGACGACTTCCTCGGGGTCGTGACCGCGCTCTTCCTCGCCTACGAGCCGATCAAGAAGCTCGGGGCGCTGAACAACGAGCTGAGCCGCGCCGTCGCGTCGCTCGACCGCCTCGAAGTGGTGCTGCATGCCCCGGTCTCGATCGCTGATCCGGCCCGGCCCACGATGATTCCCGGCGGTCGGCTGCGCGGCGGAGTCCGCTTCGACGGCGTGTCGTTCGCCTACGCGCCGGGCCAGCCCGTGCTGCACGACGTGACGGTCGACATCCCTCCGGGCACGGTCTGCGCGCTCGTCGGCCCGAGCGGCGCCGGCAAGAGCACGTTCGCCAACCTCGTGCCCCGCTTCTTCGAGGCCAGCCAGGGCGCCGTCCGCATCGACGGGATCGACGTGCGCGACCTGCGCCTCGCCGACCTGCGCGGCAACATCGCGGTGGTGTCGCAGGATCCGGTGCTCTTCAACGAAACCATCCGGAACAACCTGTTGCTCGGGCGGCCCGACGCGACCGAGGCCGAGGTGGTGGCCGCCGCGAAGGATGCGTTCGCCCATGAGTTCATCGCGGCCGAGCCGGAGGGGTACGCGACCACCGTCGGCGAACGCGGGGGCCGGCTTTCCGGGGGCCAGCGGCAGCGTCTCGCGCTGGCCCGGGCGTTCCTGCGCAACGCGCCGATCCTGATTCTCGACGAGGCGACGAGCGCGCTCGACAGCGAGAGCGAGGCCGCCGTGCAGCAGGCTCTGCAGAAGCTGATGGTCGGCAAGACGGTGTTCATCATCGCACACCGGTTCTCCACCATCCGCGCCGCCTCGCTGATCCTCGTCTTCGACGAGGGCCGCATCGCGGCGCGGGGCTCGCACGCCGAATTGTACGCGTCCTGCGCGCTCTACCGCAGCCTCTACGATCGGCAGAACGGCGGCGCCTGATCCGTCCCCGCGCCGCCCCCGACCGGTCATGGCCGCCGCCACGCCCCGCATCCTGGTCATCCGCCGCCGCTACCTCGGCGATGTCGTGCTGCTCGGCAGCGTGTTCGCCAGTCTTCGCGCGCACTGGCCCGGCGCCTCGATCTGCGTGCTCACCGAGGCGGCCTACGCCGAGGTGCTGGGGCTGAACCCGGACGTGGCGCACGCACTCGTCTTCCCGTCATCACTCGCCGGCTGGCCGCGGTTCCTGCGCACCCTCCGCGCCGCACGGTTCACGCACGTGCTCGACTTCGACAACAACGACCGCACGGCCCTCGTCACGCGGCTCTCCGGCGCACCGGTCCGCGTGACCTACGACCGCGAAACGAATCCGTTCCGCCATCGCTGGGCCTACACGGGGTCGGCAAGGATCACGAACGCGTTCTACACGTCGCAGCACATCACCGAGACGTACCTCGCCCTGCTCGGCGCCCTCGGCGTGCCGGCCGCCGTCCGCACCGTCCGCCTCGTGCCGCGCCCGGCCGACCGCGAGGCGGTCCGCGCCCTCCTGGGACCCGCGGCTCCGTCTCAGCCCGCGGGGCCGTCACACCCGCCCGCCTCGCGCGCGGGCGGCGGCGCAACCGCCCGCGCACCGCGCGTGCTCGTCCACCCGGGCAGCCGCAGTCCGTTCCGGATCTGGCCGGCCGAGCGGTTCGCAGCCGTCTGCGATCGGCTCCAAGACGAACTCGGCGCGCAGGTCTTCCTCGTCGCGGGCCCCGGCGAACAGGCCCTGGTCCGCGCCATCCGCGGCCACGCCCAGAGTCACCTCGTCGCGCTGAACCAGCGTCTCAGCGTGGGCCAGTTCGCCGCGCTGCTCGCGGAGTTCGACGCCCTGCTCTGCCACGACAGCGGCCCGATGCACGTCGCCGCCTCCGTCGGCACACCCGTGGTGGCGCTCTTCGGTTCGCAAAACGCCGCGATCTGGCGCCCGCTGGGGCCGCGGCACACCGTGCTCCAGACGCCGCTGCCGTGCGCATGCCTCGGCGCCGCCGCCCCCGGCCCCTGCGTGCCTGCGGATTCGTACCGGAGCTACTGCGTCCGCAAGCTCGAGCCCGATCTCGTCTTCCACGCACTGCGGGCCACGCTCACCGACGCCACTCCCCGCCATGCCTGACACGCCGCTCACCGTCACGATCGCCATCCCGACCTACCGGCGGGCCGCGCTGCTGCGGCAGACGTTGGAGGGCCTCGTGCAGCAGGACTACCCGCCCGATCAGCTGGAGATCCTGATCATCGACAACAACTCGCGCGACGAGACGCCGGCCGTGGTCGAGAGCTTCGCGGGCGCACGGCACGTGCCGCGCTACCTGCTCGAGACGCAGCAGGGCGCGAACTTCGCGCGCAACCGCGCCATCGCCGAGGCGCGGGGCGAGGTGATTGTGTTCGGCGACGACGACATCCTGATCGGCCCCGAGTGGGTGCGGGAGATCGTGCGTCCCTTCGCCGAAAATCCCCCCGGCCGCGTGGGTGCGGTGGGCGGCGAGGTGATTCCGGTCTTTCCCGAGGGGTGTCCGCCGTGGGTCGCCGTGTTCCACGGTCCGCAGGCGTTTCGCACCGACGCCGGTCCGCTCCGCGCCGGCCAGGTGCCGATGAGCGCGAGCCTCGCCTTCCTGCGCCGGACGTTCGCAGAGTTGGGCGGATTCGACACCACGGTCGGGCGCAAGGGGTCGGTGATCTTCGGCGGCGACGAGAACCTCGCGATCCGGCGGCTCCTGCAGGCCGGATACGAGGTATGGTTCGCCCCGGCGGCACGGGCCCAGCACCAGATGCCGGCGAGCCGGACCACCCTCCGCTACGTGCGGAAGCACGCCTTCGACTCCGCCCGGTCGCGGGTGGTGGGACGCCTGCGGGAAGATCGGGAGACCGGACGTTCATCGGCCGGCTACCTCGTCTCGCGCTGGATCGGCAACGTGCTGAAGGCGGCGGGCTTCGCCGGCCTGGCCGCCCTGAGCCTCGTCGTGCTCCGCCCGGACGCCGGCCGGCAGAACCTCGTCCGTGCCTGGCGTAGCTGTGGTTATCTGTACCAGATCGCCCGCAGCGCCACTGGACGGGTCTGACGCTTGCCCCCGTCCGCCAGGTCAGTTTAGCTCATGGCTTGGGTGGCGCGTCCCTCACCGCATCCCGCCCGACCGACGCGCGACGATTTCTCACCTTTCCACCCCTTGAACCGCCCCCCCCTCGCCCTGTCGGTCGTGATCGTCGCCCGCAACGAAGGCCGGATCCTCCCCCGCTGCCTCGCCAGCGTGCACGGCTGGGCGGATGAAATCATTGTCGCGCTCAACGACACCACGGACGACAGCGCGGCGGTGGCCGGGCAGTTCGGCGCGATCGTGCACACGTTGGAATGGCGCGGCTACCGCGACACGAAGAACGCGGCCCTCGCGCTGGCGCGGCACCCGTGGGTGCTGTGCCTCGATGCCGACGAGGAAGTGTCCGGGTCGCTGCGCCGCGACATCGAGGACTTCTTCTTCGGCGGGCTGGATCGGACCCACGCCGGGGCGCGTTTCCCGCGCAAGGTCTGGTTCATCGACCGCTGGATCACCCACGGCGACTGGTACCCGGACCTTTCCCTGCGCCTCGTCGACCGCCGCCGCTCCCGCTGGGGCGGCGACGCCGTCGTGCATGAAAAAATGGAATGCGACGGCCAGGTCGCGCGGCTGAACGGCGACCTCCACCACTACTCGTTTCCCAACCTCGCCACGCAGATCACGAAGATCAACCCGTTCGCCGACCTCTTCGTGCGCCAGCAGCAGCAACGGGGACGCCACTTCTCCGCGGCCAACGCGATCGGTCGCGCCCTCTGGCGCTTCTTCCGCGGCTACGTGCTCAAAGCGGGATTCCTCGACGGCTACCCCGGACTGTACGTCGCCACGGTCAACGCCTTCGCCGTCTTCGCACGGCACGCCCGGCTGTACGAGGCGGAGCGCGGTCGTCCGCCTCCCGCCGAGTCCTGACCATGCCTTCAGAGGCCGAGCCCACCCGCTTCAGCCGCACGGCGGAGGACCTGATCGCCTCCCTGCGCCGCGTACCCCTGGAGTCGAACCCGCGGACCCGGCGCCGGGCGACCCAGGAGGTTTCGGCACTGGTCAGTGAACTCGTGGTCCGCCACGGCATCGGCATCGAAACCCCCGAGCAGGCGATCCGGGAGCACTGGGCCGCCATCGTCGGCCCCGCTAACGCAGCCTACTCGCATCCCTTCCAGATCGATCCCAAGGGCCGCTTGATCGTGGTCACCAGCCACGCCATCGTGCGCAACGAGTTGTTCCTGCACCGCTCCATTATCACAAAGAAGGTGCAACAGGTCCCTGGCTGCAGCGCCGTCCGGGAAATCTTCCTTCGGGCGGGATAGCGCAAACTTCGCGCTTGCGCCCGGGCGGTGCAGTCGAGACTCTTGGCACTTGCGTTAGTGGATGCCCGTCAGGTTACGGGCGCCCACCATGCCTGGTCCCGCATCCCGCGGGATTGGAACGGTGTTGCCGGCCTAGCCTGCGGTTCTCCCCGCAGGCGCCGCGGGTGACACGGGAGCCGCACCCCGTCGCTCCCCTTCAGGCGTGTAACTCCATCAAAAACCATGTCCACCGCCACCGTCACCGCTAAGCCCGAAATCATCGCTCAGTACAAGACTCACGACAAGGATACCGGTTCGTCCGAGGTCCAGATCGCGCTGCTCACCGCCCGGATCAATCACTTGACCGAGCACCTGCGCACGCATCGCAAGGACTTCCACAGCCGCCGCGGCCTTCTTCAGATGGCCAGCCGCCGCCGCAAGCTGCTGGATTACCTCAAGCGCCAGGATCTCGCGAAGTACTCCGACATCCTGCAGAAGCTGAATCTGCGCAAGTAACCCTTCTCTGCACACGGGCGACCCGATCCGCGGGTCGCCCGTTGTCTTCACGACACTCGCCGACGTCCGGGACATTTCCGCTTGCCGCCACGCCCTCCGGGGCCGGGGGCGCCAACCGGAAATCTCTCGTGATTGTCACGGGGATGCAGGGTGGAATCCCACCCCAACCGCGCCGCCCTTCAACCGGCGGCCT
>CAZEJZ010000220.1:0-5466 GCA_964512415.1 uncultured Opitutaceae bacterium | reverse complement strand
CGCCTCGATGAAGATGACCCTGAACGGCAAGGAAGTGGCGGGCCTGGCGGACGGCATCCGGTGCGACCGGGACGGCAACGTCTGGGCCGGCGCCGGATGGGTCGGTGAAGGCTACGACGGCGTGCACGTGTTTTCCCCTGAAGGCAAACGCATCGGCCAAGTGCTGCTACCCGAAGTCTGCAGCAACGTCTGCTTCGGCGGCCCGCGCCGGAACCGCCTGTTCATGACGGCCAGCCGCAGCCTCTACGCGGTCCACGTCGAGGCCATCGGCGCCCACTGGTGCTGAGACGCCGGGCGGCGGGCGCGGGACGGCGCAGACCGGCATCTCAGCGGGGGCGAGAGAAGAATGAAGCGGAGCGGACCGGTCGGATCGATCGGAGTCGCCGGAGGGACCCTGAGCGATCAACCTGACTTGCCCGGGATTCGCCAGAGGTCCAGTCGTCCCTGATCCAGGTGCAGTGGCGAATCGGACGGTGCGCCGTCCGCGAGCATGTGCTCGCGCTGGTAGAGCGGTCCCGGTCCATCCTTGCCGTAGAAGACTTCGCGTTCCTTTTTGTCGAAATCGGACCACGTGGTCCTCACCTCGTTGTCGACGGGTTCCATGCGGACGACGGTGTCGCCCTTCCACGTCACGCGGTAGCGCCACTGCCGGAAACCCGGGTTGCCGACCGAGATCTCCTCGGTTGCGATCGGGAGGGGGTAGCGGACCTCGAGGCGATCGCCGGCGGAGAAACGGCCGAGTTCGAGGTAGTTTCCCGCGGCTTCTGCGATCGGCTGTTCACCCGGGTTGGCTTGCCATGAGTCGCCGAGGAGACTGCCGCTGCGGAGGGTCGTCTGTTTGATGCGGCGGGCCTGTCCATTGACGGAAAGTTCCATCTGCGCGAGGTCGGCGAAGTCGGGGATGCGTACCCGGACGGCGCACGGCCGGTGCAACGCGATCCGCAGCACGCCCCGATACGGTTGCTCGCAGCGGATTTCGGCTTCGGGCAGCTGCTTGTCCAAGTGCATATGCACGGACAAGGTATCGCGGTCGAACCGGGCGGCATTCTTCCAGAGGATGAAGAGCGCGTGCACCCCTGATCCCCCGCAACAGTTCTGCAGGAAACGGATCTTGTTGTGCAGTTCGGGTCCGCCCCAATGGGCGTTGAGCGTTTCTCGATAGGCCAGAATGTGATTCGGGGAACTCCAGCCCGCCCATGCACCAATGATTCGTGGACCGATCTCTCTCCACGTGAACTGCTCGGTGTCTTCTCGGCGGTCGTCGGACGTGAGCCACGAGACGTCGCTCACCTGGCTCTCGACGAGGTGGTTCCGGGCAAGCCGCTCCATATCGCCCCAGTACTCCGGGTGGCCGTGGTTGGCCAGCGTCACGCCGATGCCCGCAAAATCCATCATCGCGCAGGTCTCGGAGGCGATCATGTCGCTTGGGCGCCAGTTGACCACCTCGGGAAGGAATCCGAAGCGGGTACCGGTGCTCTTCACGTAGCGGTAGAGGGCGTCCATCCGACTGTAGAGCACGGGGTCACCGACCGTGAGTGCGTAGTCGGCAGCACCGGTCATCGTCTTGAGGTTGCCGTGCATGTGCGCCTTCGGGCCGAACGTGTTGTCGGGATTGAAGGCGTTGCCGCGGATGAGGTGGCGCTCGACCAGCAGCCGCGCCGCGTCCAGCGCGGCCTCACTCCCGAGCAGGCGTGCCGTGACCATCAGGCTCTTCACGGCGAAACAGCTGAAGGTCTTTTCGGGAAGATACTGGTCCTGGAGGCGCCGCAGATACCCTTCGGCCATTTTCCGCGCCGCCTTCCTTGCTTCATCGTCACCGTCCAGCGCCGCAGCATTCAGGGCCCCGAGAGGCAGGGCGGCATCTTCAATCCTCGCTCGCTGCCAAGGTCTGACGGGGCGGTGGAGCTGGCCGTCGTTGGGGTGGAGGTGAGCGAAGAGCATCGAACGCCACCGCGGCTCGGTCGCCACCCGCCGGCCGGTCATGGTGCGGAGCATGACCGCCGCTTCAAGTTGGCGGGGCATGACGTCGCCGAGACACGGCCAGTCGTGGGCCGCCTCGGCGGGTTCGGTCCAGAAGACGTTGAAGTAGGGCAATCCGTCCGCGTCGACCAACCGCTCAAGGTAGTTGACGCTGCGTCCGGCGTAGGTCTCGAGGGCGAAGCTGGACTGGGGCAGGGCGGCTGACGGCAGGGCCGTGCCCGGCTGGCGTGCCTGCGCGCCGGTTGATGCTGCGAGCGCGGTGCCCGCCATGGCTCCGGCCCGAATGAAGTCCCGCCGCGACCAGATGAGCTTGTTCATGGAAAAGCCGACGGCAGTGAACACTGCATTCGCCAACGCGGGCGAGGGACGTCGCGCGCGGATAGGGTGCCAGCTTTGAAACGAAGGCTCCATCCCGGTTTGCGTCGCCCAGGTGAGCGTTTACGAACGGAGCGTTTCCGCGTCCGATCCGGCCGGTCCGCTCCGGCATCGCGGGCGACCCCGCTTGGGCGCGCGGCTGGGTGCGAGGCCGTTTCATGCCGGTCGCACGGTCGCGGCTCGCAGCGGTTCGACGATGGCCGCGACTCCGTGCCTGGTGCCGGCCTTTGTGACCGCTCAGGGAGCAGGCGGCCGGCGACCGCTGCGGATCCTGATTGTGCCGCAAAGCGCGGACTGCGGTGCGCATTTAGCGGTCGTTCAGCGTCGCCGGTCCTGCTACGTTTCTTGGAGGTTTGGGCTGTCCGCCGCACGTCGGGTGCGGTGGCCCTTCCGGCCGGCTTGCGACGTGATCAAGGAAATCCTTCTTCTGCACCATAGTCATTTCGACTACGGCTACACGCACCCTCAGCCGACGGTCGCCATTCTCGCGGCCCGGGCCATCGACGAGGCCCTGGACCTGGCGGACCGCACGGCGTCGGCGCCACCGGGCGAGCGGTTTTGCTGGACCTGCGAGACCACGGCGACTCTGGCTTTCTGGCTGGAGCGCGCCTCCCCGGCACGTCGCGCTCAACTCCGCCGGGTCGCCGCCCGCGGCCAGATCTCCTGTGGTGCACTCGAATTTCACGGCACCCCCCTGTTGGGCGAGCATGAGTACCGGAGCCAGTTGGCGAAGGTGCCGCGCCTGCGGGAGAAGTTCGGGCTGGCCTGCCGCGTGGCAGTGCAGAACGACGTGAATGGCATCGGCTGGCCCTGTGTCGGCATGCTGCGGGAGGCGGGCGTGGACCTGCTGATGATGGGAATGAACCTCACCATGGGGGCGTTGACGTTTGATCGGCGGCACACGCTGTTCCGGTGGCGGGGACCGGACGGCCGGGAGATCCTCGCGTTCCACGGTGATCATTACAACGCGTTCGGCCGTCTCTTCCAGCTGACTGCCCCGGGGGACCGGCTCGACGGTGGTCGGTGGGCGGCCTACGAGCGCACGCTTCGAGAGACGTGGGGTTGGCGGCAGGACTGGGCCTTACTCACGGTCTCGATGAACCGCTTTCCTGACAACAACCTCCCGGATCCGCAGCTCACGCGGGTCATCGCGGAGTGGAACGAACGGGGTGCCGGTCCACGTGCCCGGCTGGTTTCGCTGGAGGACGTCGCGGAACGCATGCACGCCGTGCCGAAAGAGGACGTGCCCTGCTACTCGGGAGACTGGAGCGACTACTGGGCCTTCGGCGTCGGGAGTTCGGCGCGGGAGACGGCGGTGAACCGGCGCGCCAAGGCCCGCTTGAAGGCCGCCGCGTCCCTCGGCCTCGCGACGCGTCCGGCCGCGGTACCGGTCCTGAAGCAGGCCCGGCACGCCAGTCTCTGGTGGGATGAGCACTCCTGGGGCAGCTACCATGCGACCGAGGGGGAGGGAAACGATACGGTCGCAGTCCAGTGGCATGAGAAGGCGGCGCTGGCGTGGCGTGCAGCCGGTCTGAGCGAGCTGGCGATTCGGGACGAGCTCGAGCGGCTGGCCGGCAATGCGGCGACCGGGACGCGCCCCGAGGGCATTCTGCTGTTCAACCCTTCCCCGGAGCCCGCGGCCTGGGCCCGGCCGGTGTTTCAGCGTCTCGTGACCGGCGAGTATGTTCACTCTGGCGCCCGCGCGACGGCGCTCGATGCCATGCTGCTCACGTCCCGGGGGACCGAAACCGAGATGCCGGGCACGCTGTCGTGGGTGAGCGGTCCACCCCTTCCGCCGTTCGGGTGGAAATTCGTTCCGATCAGCGAGGCACTCAGCGCGAAGCCGCCCGAGTTGGACTCGGGTGATCACTGGATCGCGAACCCGTGGCTGACCGTGCACTTCGATCCGAAGAGCGGTCGGGTCTTGCGCGTGTGCCGCCGCGACTCCGGTGTGGATCTGCTTGCCGAGGGCGGCGCGTACTCGCTCGGCCAGCCGGTCCACGAGGCGCCGGGCGGCACCCGCGCATCGGCGGCACCACCGATGGCGGGACGGGATGCGTTCTGGGCGCTCGACTACAATCGCATCCACGAAAACGAATCCACGTGGCATCGCGACTGGCCCGCCGTGAGCGTCGGCGCGACAGCCGTGCGGTTCGAGGTGTTGAAGCAGCCCGGCAGCATCGCGATTCGGATTCACTGGCAGGGGCCCGGGATGATCCGGGCCTCGACTCGAATCACCCTTCACGCGCATTGGCCGGGGATCGATCTCGAGCTCGAGATTGAGAAGGCGGACGAGCGCTTGCCCGAGTCCACCTACGTCGCGTTCCCGCTCCGCATGAGCGCAGGATGGACCTGCCATGCGGATGTTACGGAAACGCCCTACGAGGTCGACCGGGAGCAGTTGCCGGGAGTCTGCCGCGACTTCCTTGCCGTTTCGGGATGGGTCGCGATCGCTGGCGAGCAGGGATGCGTGCAACTCTGCTGTCCGGACGCCCCGCTCGTCATGCTGAAGGGCGGAAGCTTCGGTCGGATTCGCCCCTCGGTGCCGAGGGAGGCCGATCCCGTTCTGCTCGGGTGGCCGCTCAACAATTACTGGTACACCAACTTCCGCGCCAGCCAGCCGGGTCTCGCCAAGCTGAAGTATCATCTCTTTTTCGACGAAGTCTATGATCCGGTCGCCTGCGTGCGCCGGAGTCAGGCGGCGGCTCACGAGGTCGAATTGCATCCCGTCCTCAAGCTCCCGCCCATCGAAGTCCGCGAGGGCTCGCTCTGTTCGGTGACCGGCACTCTGGTGGTGTTGAACCTGGAGGGAACGATCGAGGGCGCATGGGTCACCCTTTTGAATCCACAAGAGGAGCGCGGAGTTGGCATCCTTCGACTGAACGTCGGATCGTGGGGCGAGCCTGGGCTGGTCGACGTTCTCCAGCGGCCCTTGGAGGATCCCGAAGTCGACATCCAGCGCGGGAGTGAGGGCTATCGAATCACCGCCCCGGGCCGACGCCTTCTGCGACTCCGATTCCCTGCCGCCGCGCTTGCCCCAGGGGCGGCCCCGAGCGCGAGCGCGTCCCCTGTGGATGAGCCCAGACCGTGCCGATGAAGAAGGAACTTCAA
>CAZEJZ010000219.1:0-5467 GCA_964512415.1 uncultured Opitutaceae bacterium | reverse complement strand
GCCGGCGGACTACTGGTGCGCGGAGGTGCTGTCATGGTCGCAGCTCTGGGCGACGGAGGCGTTCCGCGTGCTCGATTTCGAGCAGGAGGTCAGGCGCGATGACGGTCCGGCGATGAAGACGACGCGTTGCCCGCTCCGCATCGACGGTCGCCGGTTCAAGTCCTCGCGCGGGGCACCGCGCGTCGGGCAGCACACGACCGCGATCCGGACGGAGTTTGCGCTCTAGGGCCGGGGGACGGGTTCCGGCTGGCCGTCCCGCGCGTTCGGGGCGCTCAAAGCGGCGCTCAGGGGGCCGTAGCGTGAGGGTGCCGCACGCCCGCGCCGCCCGGAGCGCGATCCGGTGCAGGGCGGATGTGCGTTCGTGCGGGGCAAGTGCCCAAAACAGGACCGGTCCGCTTAGCCGCTCGGCGGCCGGAACGCCTTCATCACGGCGGGATTCGTCTCCAGCCGTGGCCCTCCAATCAGGTCGATGCAGTACGGGATTGCCGGAAACACCGCCTCAAGGTTCTCGCGGATCGCCTTGGGTCTTCCGGGAAGGTTCACGATGAGGGTGCGCCCGCGGGTGCCGGCGAGCTGCCGCGAGAGGATCGCGGTGGGGACGTAGCGCAGCGATGCCGTCCGCATCGCTTCGCCGAATCCGGGCAACAGGCGATCGCACACCGCCGCCGTCGCCTCGGGCGTGACGTCCCGGAGGGCCGGTCCGGTGCCGCCCGTGGTCACGACCAGCGCGCAGCCGACTTCATCGGCGAGGCGCCGCAACTCGGCTTCGATCTGCTCCCGCTCGTCCGGGATCACGCGGTATTCGACGTCGAAGGGCGTGACGAGCCACTCGCGGAGCAGCGCGACGCAGGCCTTGCCGGGGACGTCCTCGTAGACGCCCGCTGCAGCACGGTCGGAAATGTTCAGTACGCCGATTTTCGGGTTCACGGGCACGAGGAGAGGCAGAGGCAGATGGAGAGGGGGAAGGGGGAGAATTTCTCAGGCTGCCGGGGGCGTCGGCCGCTTGGCAAGCGTCGGGGCCGGACCGAAGGAGGCGATCACAGACTCCGGCGAGCGGCCCGACTCCCGCAGCGCGCGGAGGCTGAGCGCGTCGTGGCGCTTCGCGAGGCGCACGCCGCGGTCGTCGGTGACGAGGTCCGCGTGGAAGAAGCTCGGCGGGTTCCAGCCGAGCGCGCGGAAGAGGAGCAACTGCCGAAAGGTCGAGCGCACGAGATCGGCGCCGCGCACCACCTCGGTCACGCCGAGGAGCGCGTCGTCCACCACCGTCGCGAGTTGGTAGCTGGGCACGTCGTCCTTGCGCCAGACGAGGAAGTCCCCGAAGTCCCGCCCGGTCCGTGCAGTCTGGCGGCCGAGGTTCGCATCCACGAACGAGACGTCCTCGTCGTCCGGCACGCGAAACCGCCAGTTCACGGTCACAGGGTCGCCCAGCGGCGGCAGCGCCGCGCCTTCCGGCGGCCGAAACGCGCGCGGGTAGAGCGGCTCGTCGTCCTCGCCCGCGCCTTCGTGCGGCGCCCCGGCGGCCTCGAGGACGTCGCGTCGCGACCGGGTGCAGGGAAAGATCGCGCCCGCGGCGTGGAGGCGCTCCAGCGCGGCGCGGTAGAGCGGGAGGCGTTCGCTCTGGGAGACCATCGGGCCGTCCCACGTGAGACCGAGCCAGCGCAGGTCCTCCACCATCGCCGTCACGAATTCTGGCCGGCACCGTGCGCGGTCGAGGTCGTCGTTGCGCAGGAGCAGCGTCCCACCGGCGGCCCGCGCACGCTGCGCCGCGATCCAGAACGTCCGCGCGTGCCCGAGGTGCAGGAGCCCCGTCGGCGACGGCGCCAGCCGGCCGCAGGGCGGGCGGGGCGCGGGAGGCGGATCGATCGAGGGCGCGGGCATGGAAAACGGTGGCGCGGAGCGCGGCCGGGCGGGCGGGCCGCGCGGCGGCGTCCGTCCCTTGTCGCACGTTGCCGGGGATTGTAAAGGCGTCGCTCCGTCGCCGACACTTAGGCGGGCGCGCGGGCGGCGCGTTTCGTCACCTTGCGCCGCACCCATTCGCCCAGCAGGTCGAGCACCGTGACGAGTCCGAGGATGAAGACCAGCACGGCGCAGAAGCGGTCCCACGCGTGGTATTCCTGATAGCCGTGGAGCAGCACGCCCAAGCCGCCCGCGCCGACGTAGCCGATGATGGCGGCGGAGCGCAGGTTGTACTCCAGCATCCACAGCGCGTAGCTCCAGATCAGCGGCCGCGCGTGCGGCCACACGCCGTGCTGGAACGCCTGGATCCGGCTCGCCCCGATCGAGCGCAGGCCCCGCGCCACGTCGAGGTCGACCGACTCAAAGGCATCGCTGAAGAACTTCCCGAGGTACCCCACGCTGTAGGCGGTCAGGCCCAGCACGCCCGCCAGCGGGTTCGCGCCGACGATCGCCACCGCGATCAGCGCCCAGAGGAGGCTCGGGACGGTGCGCGTGACGTTCAGGGCGAGGCGCGCCAGCGTGACCAGCCAGCGCGGCGAGAGGGTGCGCGCCCCAGCGAGTCCGAGTGGAAACGAGAGCACCAGCGCGCCCGCCGTCGCGAGGACCGCGATCTGCGCCGTCTCGGCGAGCGCGGTCAGCACCTGCGGCGTCACCGAAAAATCTGGTGGGAAGAAGCGCGCAAGGAAACGCCGGGCGTTTTCCCAGTAGTCGAGGTCGCGCCCGGATCCGCGCAGTGTCGGCAGCGAGAAGAAGATCGCCAGACCGAAGAGCAGCAGCGTGACGCTGAGCGCGTCGAGGCGCCGATACCACGGGAGTTCCGGGAACACCGGCGCCGGGGCGGGCGGTTGCGCGGGCGGCGGCGGTTGCGCGTGGGGTTGTGCGTTGGGCGGTGTCTGCGACTGCGAGTGCGGTTCCGATCGTGGTTGCGGCGGCGAGGGCGCGGGCGACGGTGAGGGCGCGGGTGTGGCCGGCGACCCGGAGCGGGAAGCGGGCGGCTTCATCGGCGGACTGGGCGGACGCGCCACCCGTGCGGATCGTTGGGATCGATGCTGACCACGAGGTCGGCGAAGCGATCCACGAGCGTGGGATCATGCAGCACGCAGAACACGGTCCGGCCCTGCTGCGCGGCCTCCTGCCGCAACCGGCCGAGCACGCGGCCGGTGAGGTAGGTGTCGAGATTCGAGATCGGTTCGTCGGCGAGGTAGAGGTCGGGCTCCTGGAAGAGCGCCCGCGCGATCGCGGTGCGTTGCTGTTCGCCGCCGGACAATTCCGCGACCCAGCGGTGCGTGTGCGGAGCGAGGCCGAGGTCGGCCGCGATGGCGAAGGCCGCCTCGCGCTCGGCCCGGGGCGCTCCGAAGAGTGTTTGCCACCAACGATGCCAACCAAGCCGTCCGCAGAGTACGTTGGCGAGGACGCTGCTGTTTTCCACCAGCAGCAATCGCTGGAAGACGCAGCCGATTCGGGGGCGGCAGTGCTCCGGCGCGACGAGTCGTCCGCTGCGTTCCCGGAGCCGGATCTCGCCTTCGCCCGGGGCCAACGCTCCGGCGAGGCAGGCGAGCAGCGTGGACTTGCCGGCTCCCGAGGGACCGACCACCGCGACGAAGGCGCCGCGCGGGACCGTGAGCGTCAGATCGCGGAAGAGCCAGCGCTCGGCACGGCGGACGCCGAGGCCGGAAACCAGGATGTGCGCGTCGTCGGAACCGGCCGCGGCGCGCGTGGACGCCGCCGCTGCGGAAGGCACCGCGGCCGAGGGCACGCTGGCGAACGACGCCGCGCCTGCGGTGGAGGTTGGGGCCGAGGTGTGCGTCGCGGCGGAGCCCGCGTCCGCAGACGGGGCGGAATGTGCGGCGGCGGTGGCGCCGGTGCCGATGGGCGCGGTTGCGGGCGGCGCGGCCGGGGAGGTCGGGGAAGCGCGGCGGTTCACCGGGCAAGCGCGCGTTCGGCGAGGGGCAACGCCGCCGCGAGCGGGCGGAGGTGCTCGTCGGCCGAAACCGGGACGAGCTTGGTCGTGAAGACCCGGTCGCGCAGCGTCGTGTGCGGGGCCTCGTTCAGGGCCAGCAGCGCGGCGCGCAGGACGGCCTGATCGGCGGCCGGCAGCGATGTGCGGACGGCGAGGACGTGGCTCGGGACCGGCCCCTGACTCTGCAGCACTCGCAGCCGGGCGCGTTGCTCGGCGCTCAGGTGCTTGTCCTGATCGAACACGTAATCGCTCACCGCCGCGGCCTCGGCGTCGCCGGAGAGCACGCGTTCGACCGCCGAGACGTACCCGACGCCGAAGAGGACGTTGCCCTTGCCGAAGAACGGCTCGAGGGCCGCGTCGTCACCCACCAGTCCGCGCTGGTGCAGATCGAGGAGCGGGATCAGGAAACCGGACGTGCTGGTGCGACTGGCGAAGGCCACCGGGCTGCCCCGCAGTTGGTCGATCGCGGTGTAGGGCTTGTCACGCAGCGTCAGCCAATAGCTCCGGTAGCTGGTCTTGCCGCCGGCAAATTCCCCGGCGAGCAGCAGCGTGGCGCTCCCCTGCGTGCGAATCCGCGCCAAGTCCGTGGCCGACAGGTAACCGAGATCGATCGTGCCGTTGGCAAAGCCTTCGACGATCACTGCGGTCGACAGCGGGACGATGACCCGGACCTTGCCCCCGAGTCGCTCGCCGAGGAATCCCTCCAGCGCCCGCTGTTCGGCCAGCATGGCGTCGGGGTTCTTGTCCGGCTTGAGCGCCACCACCAGTACGCCGACCGACAGCCGGGCCTGCGCCGAGGCAACGGCGCAGCTGAACAGGGCGGCGGCCAGCAAGCATGCACGAAGAAACATGGAAAGACGGGAATGAGAGTTAGTCTCATCGCAACCCAAACCGCGCATCTTCGGGACACCGGGATGCTGCGGAGTCGGCGAGCGGAATGGAGTTCGATAGGGCGGGAATCGCTTCGATCTGGCCCGCTCGGAGGCAGGGGTGAAGCGGGCCCCGTCGCGGGGAGGGGGAGACTCTGGCTGGATCGAGAGAGACTCGTCGGCGCAGTCGGTTGCCGACTTGGGCGGTGGATTGATTTTCCATCCGAGCCGTCACATCCTCCCCGCCAACACCATGCCCAAGCTCCTCTGCGTCTACTGTGGCTCCAGCCGCACGCTGGATCCGAAGTACTATTCCGCGGCGGAGCAATTGGGCCGGGGGATGGTCGAGCGGGGCTGGGGGCTGGTTTACGGGGGTGGTCACGCGGGCCTGATGGGCTCGGTGGCGCGGAGCGTGAAGCAG
The DNA here is from genome assembly GCA_964512415.1 of uncultured Opitutaceae bacterium. Classification (GTDB taxonomy): domain Bacteria; phylum Verrucomicrobiota; class Verrucomicrobiia; order Opitutales; family Opitutaceae; genus UBA6669. The sequence goes on along the minus strand of CAZEJZ010000219.1, from coordinate 261 downwards.
ACCGGCGGCTACGTCGTGGGGGTGATTCCGGAATTCATGAAGGAACGCGAACTGGCCTACCACGAGGCGGATGAACTGCTCACGGTTTCGACCATGCGCGACCGCAAGCGGCTGATGGAGGAGCGGGCGCACGGCTTCGTCACCCTACCAGGTGGGATCGGCACGCTGGAGGAACTCACGGAAATCATGACGCTGCGCTACCTCAACCGCCTGCCGAAGCCGGTGGTGCTGCTGAATCAGGATGGATTCTACGACGACCTG
>CAZEJZ010000218.1:0-5474 GCA_964512415.1 uncultured Opitutaceae bacterium | reverse complement strand
AACAATAGCCTGTCCCTCTTTCCGGGTTCGTAGCATCTGGAGGCCTTCTCTCCCCTTCATCCGATGAGAACCTTCCTGCTCCTGCTCGCCTCCAATATCTTCATGACCTTCGCGTGGTACGGTCAGCTCAAGCTCAAGGTCTTCGAGGGCCGGTCGCTCTGGTTCGTGATCCTCCTGTCATGGGGCATCGCGTTCTTCGAGTACTGCTTCATGGTCCCTGCCAACCGCATCGGCTACGCGCAGGGTCTTACCGGGTACCAGCTTAAGATCATGCAGGAGATCATCACTCTCGGGGTCTTCGTGGTTTTCGCCTGGCTCGTGCTCGGTGAGCGCCTCACCTGGAACTACGGCGTCAGCTTCCTGCTCATCCTGGGGGCGGTCTACTTCGCTGTAGCCTTCAAACCGGGTGCTTCCTGACCCGGACCCACCTGCCAAAAACTCCATCGGAGGCTTGACGTGTTCACCTGAACACTATCCGCTTTTCGGGCGTCCAAGGCCCGCTTCGCCCCGAATCATGGGGCAGGCAGCTCTTGCCCCTCCCGGGGGCCGCGCCTCAGTTCTCCGCTCGCACGATTTTCAACAAACCAACCTAAACCGCATCGTCCCCGTCATGTCCAAAGCCGCTCCCGCCCCCGCCAAGTCCGCCGCCATCGCCTCTGCCACCGCCGCCGATACCGCGCGCGAGAAGAACATCGAGCTGGCCGTCTCCTCCATCACCAAGCAGTTCGGCGAGGGTTCCATCATGCGCCTGGGCGACGCCCAGAGGATGAAGGTCGAGACGCTCTCCACCGGCTCTCTCGCCGTCGACCTCGCCCTCGGCGTCGGCGGCCTCCCCAAGGGACGCATCATCGAGATCTACGGACCCGAGTCGTCCGGCAAAACCACGTTCTGTCTCAGCGTCATCGCCGAGGCCCAGAAGCGCGGCGGCCTCGCCGCCTTCATCGACGTCGAGCACGCCCTCGACCCCAAGTACGCCCGCGTCGTGGGCGTGAATCTGGACGATCTGCTCGTCGCCCAGCCCGATTCCGGCGAGGACGCGCTCAACATCACCGAGACGCTGATCCGCTCCAACGCGATCGATGTCATCGTCATCGACTCCGTCGCCGCCCTCATCTCCAAGCAGGAACTCGATGGCCAGATGGGCGACGCCACCGTGGGCTCGCAGGCGCGCCTGATGTCCCAGGCCATGCGCCGCCTCACCGCCGTGGTCAGCAAGACCAAGTGCATCTGCATTTTCACCAATCAGATTCGCGAGAAGATCGGCGTGATGTTCGGCAATCCCGAGACCACCCCCGGCGGCCGCGCCCTGAAGTTCTTCTCGTCCATCCGCATCGACATCCGCCGCAAGGACCAGATCAAGACGCCCGAGGGCAAGGTCATCGGCAACCGCACCAAGATCAAGGTGGTGAAGAACAAGGTGGCCCCGCCGTTCACCGAGTGCGAATTCGACATCATGTACGACGAGGGCATCTCGAAGTCCGGCTCGATCCTCGACCTCGGTCTCGAACACAAGATCCTCGAGAAGAAGGGCGCGTGGATCGCCTACCAGGGTGAACTGGTCGGCCAGGGCCGCGACGCCGCCAAGCAGACGTTCCGCGAGCGTCCCGAACTCGCCGAGAAGATCGTCAAGGCCATCCTCGAGAAGGTCACCGTGACCGGCGGCACCGCCGTGACCGGCGACGCCGGCGAGTAAGACACGAAACACCGCCCGCTCGGCGGGTCCCAACCCAGCCCGGCCGGGCTTCTAACAGCGGATCTTCCCCAGCGTCTCGGTCCGCCTCCCATGACCTCCGAACCGTCCGTATCCGTTTTCGGCGTACGGAGTTCGGGTTGGTTGCAGCGAGGTCGGTGCGCGAAAGCGTTGCGGCGCGCGGTGCTCGCCAGCTGCGTCGCGCTGGGCACGCTCGGGACCCCGACGCTCCACGCGGCGTTCACCGACGTCGCAGCCCGCGCCGGGCTGCACGTCGTCCCGCCGCCCGAATTCGAGGAGCCGTTTCCCGCCGGGCTCGATCGCTACACGTCCGGCTACGCCTCCTGCGCGGTCGACCTCGACCGCGATGGCTGGACCGATCTGATCCTCTCGCAGAATCCGCGCCGTTGTCTGGTCTTCATGAACAATCGCGACGGGACCTTCCGCGAGGAGGGCGTCCTGCGCGGATTCGAGTCCGCCGTCGACATCGGAGGCATCGCCGCCGGCGACTTCACCAACTCCGGTCGCACCGATGTCTTCATGGTGCCGCGCAACGGACCGCGCTACTTCCTGTACGTGAACGACGGTTCCGGTCGCTTCACCGAGCAGGCCATCCCCCGCGGCGCCGATTCCACCGTCCCCGGCGAACCGCACCGGGGCCAGAGCATCGGGCTCGTCGACTTCGATCGCGACGGCTTTCTCGATGTCCACGTCACCGAGTGGGGCGTGCTCGTCGCGGGCAACGACGCCCGCTACTCCGTGCTGCTGCGCAACCGGGGCGCCGCCCAGCCGGGATACTTCGAGAACGTCACCGCCGCCGCCGGCGTGCGGCAGCCCTACTTCGGCACCGTGATCCACGGGTACTCGTCCGCGTGGGCCGACTTCGACGAGGATGGCTACCCGGATCTCTCGCTCGTGAACGATTTCGGCAAGAGCCAGTTCTGGTGGAACAACGGCAACGGCACGTTCACCGAGGGCCGCCAATCCGCCCGGGTCGGCACCGACCAGAACGGCATGGGCGTGGCCGTCGCCGACTTCGACCGCGATGGCCGCCTCGACTTCCTCGTCAGCTCGTTCGACTTCGGCACCGGTGAGACCGTGCGGATTCCCTTCGGCGGGAATCGTCTCTACCGCAACCTCGGCCAGCGCCAGTTCGAGGAGGTCGCCAGCCGCCTTGGCGTGCTCGATTCCAGCTGGGGCTGGGGCGCCGCGTTCCTCGATGCGGACAACGATGCCCGGCTCGATCTGATGGTCACCAACGGGTACTTCTTCGAGTCACCCCCGTACAACGGTCCGCGCGCATTCCCGATCCGCAATGCCAAGAACGACCGCACGCTGTTCTACCTGCAAAACGAGATCGGCTTCTACGAGGCGGGCCAAGCCTGGGGCGTCACCGACCGCACCTACGGCCGCGGGATGTCCGTGCTCGATTTCGACAACGACGGCGACGAGGACGTGCTCATCACCACGCTCTACGGAAACCCGATCCTCTACCGCAGCGATCCACCCACCTCCGCCGCCGGCAACCGTTGGCTGCGTTTGTCGTTCCGAGGCACCGCTTCGAATCGCGATGGCTACGGGACCACGGTCCGCGTCACGGCCGGGGGTGTCACGCAGACTGCGGTCTACGCCCCGACGAATGCCTACCTCGGGCAACGCGAACCTTTCCTGCACTTCGGCCTCGGCCCCAACGCCGTGGTCGAGCGCATCGCCGTGACCTGGCCGAACGGCGCCACCCAGACGCTCACCAGCGTCGCGAGCAATCAGATCGTCGCCCTCGTCGAGCCTTCGACCACCACCAACGTGGCGCCGCGGTTCACGCAGCAGCCGACGGGTGGGACGTTCCAGAAGGGCGAGAACGTCACGCTCTCCGTCGCCGCGACCGGCGTGCCCGGCCCCGTCTACAGCTGGTTCCATGATGGGCAGCTGCTCGCCGGTGAGAATGCTCCGACCCTCGTCCTAGAACGTATCCATCCGGCGGATGCAGGACGGTACCAGGCGGTGGCCAACAGCCCCGCCGGCGTCGCCCAGAGCGTGACCGTCGAGGTCAAGGTGACGGCCGACCTCGCCTCGCGTTCCCTGGCGCGTTGGTGGAATGAGGCGCTGCTCGATGGGATCCGGCGCGATCGGCCGAACCCGCCGGTGCACGCGCGGAACCTGTACCATCTGTCCGCCGCGCTCTGGGACGCGTTCTGGGCCTACGAGCCCGACGCGTGGCGCGCCGTGCAGCCCGCCTTCCGCCGCGAAACCGGGCGCTGGGGCGCCGGCGAACGCGAGTCCGCCCAGCAGCGCGCCATGAGCCACGCCGCCTACCGCATCCTGTCCACCCGCTTCGGCGCGAGCCCAGGCGCCGCCCGCACCCTCCTCGGCGCGCGCTGGTTGATGGAGCTGGCGGGCTTCGACGCCACCGACACCACGACGACCGGGGATTCCCCGGCCGCCATCGGCAACCGGATCGGCGAGGCGATTCTCGCCGCCACCCGCAACGACGGCGCGAACGAGGCGGGGCGCTACGCCGACGCGACGGGCTACAAGTCCGCCAACCAGCCGATGATCGTCGGCATCCCGGGGACGGTCATGGCCGATCCCAATCGATGGCAGCCGCTGTTCCTCGACTTCTCCGTCACGCAGAATGGCATCATCGAGCCGAGCGGCCTGCAGTCGTTCGTTGGGGTGAACGGCGGATTCACCACGACCTTTGCGCTCGTGAAGACGGGTCCGTCGACGTTCTACCTAGATCCCGGTCCGCCGCCGCAACTGGGCGGCGCGGGATCCGAGACCTACATCAGCGATGCGGTCGAGGTCATCCGCAGGTCCTCGCTGCTCGATCCGGCCACCGCACCGAGGATCGATGTCTCGCCCGGCGGTCGGCTCAACAACCCGCTCGGCACGGACAAGGGCACCGGCTACCCACGGAATCCGGCCACGGGCAAGCCCTACGCCGCCAACCTCGTGAACCAGGCCGACTATTTCCGCGTGCTCGCGGAGTACTGGGCCGACGGCCCTGACTCCGAGACGCCGCCCGGACACTGGAACGTCATCTTCAACCAGGTGAACGACCACCCCGCCGCCCGTCGCTTGCTCGGCGGGCAGGGTCCGGAGTTGTCGCGGCTTGAGTGGGACGTGCGCGGCTACTTCGCCCTCAATGGATCGCTCCACGACGCGGCCTGCGCCGCTTGGGGATTGAAGCGCCAGTACGATGGGGTCCGCCCCATCTCCATGATCCGTCACCTGGCCGGTCTCGGACAGTCGTCCGATCCTTCCGCCAAACGGTACAACCAGAACGGTCTCCCGCTGATCCCGGACTTGATCGAGCTCACCACCGCACAGTCCGTCGCGCCCGGCGGACGGCACGCGGTGGTCTCCCAGCGCCGCGACACGATCGAAGCCGTGGTCGACAAGATCGTCGTGCGCGCGTGGCGCGGAAATCCGGCCGACCCTCTTCGCCAAGTGGGAGGCGTGGATTGGGTCCTCGCGGAAAGCTGGGTTCCGTACCAGATGAAGACGTTCGTGACACCGGCATTCCCTGGCTACGTTTCCGGGCATAGCACCTTCAGCCGCACCGCCGCCGAGGTGATGACACTGCTGTTCGGCTCGCCGTTCTACCCGGGCGGAATTTCGGAAAAGCGTTTCCCGCGCGATACGTTCCTGCTGTTCGAGCGCGGGCCGACGGAGGAGCTGGCGTTGCAGTGGGCGACCTATTACGACGCCGCCGATCAGGCGGGGCAGTCGCGCATCTACGGAGGCATCCACATCCCGACCGACGACTTCGCGGGCCGAAGGC
>CAZEJZ010000217.1:0-5503 GCA_964512415.1 uncultured Opitutaceae bacterium | reverse complement strand
AGCCGAAGAACAGGTAGGCTACGAAGATGGCTGCGATCACGCCCGCGAGGTCGGCGAGGAGGCCGTAGGTCACGGCGTAGCGGGTACGTTTCACGCCGACCGACCCGAAGTAGAGGGCGATGATGTAGAACGTGGTGTCCGTCGCGCCTTGGAAAACGCAGGACAGCCGACCGACGAACGAGTCGGCGCCGTGCGTCTGCATCGCGTCGATCATCATCGCCCGCGCGCCGCTCCCGGAAAGCGGCTTCATCAGCGCCGTCGGCAGCGCCGCCGTGAAGTCCGTCGGCCAGCCCACCGCGCGAAGCGCGACGTCAAAGCCCGACACGATCATCCCCATCACCCCGGAATTCCGGAGCACGCTGATCGCCACCAGCATCGCCACGAGGTAGGGAATGACGGTGATCGCGGTCTGGATGCCGCCCTTCGCACCCTCGATGAACGCTTCGTAGACGTTCACCCGGCGCTTCGCCGCGATCAGCAGGAGCGCCACGATCAGGGTAAGGAGGGTGACGTTCGCCGTCACCTTGGAGAAGACCTCGATCTGGGGTCGCGAGAGCTGCGTCGCGAGGAGCCAGACGCCGCCAACGATCAGGAGCGTGATTCCGCCGAGCCAGCCGAGGATCACGCGGTCGAAGAGATTGATGCCTTGCCGGAGGGCGACCGCGACCAGCGCCGTGACCGTCGCGGCGTACGTCGCGATCAGGATCGGGAGAAAGACGTCGGCGGGATTGGCGGCCCCAAGGATCGCCCGCTGCGCGATGATCGAGATCGGGATGAGGGTGAGGCCCGAGGTCTGCAGCACCAGGAACATGATCTGGGCATCGCTCGCCTCGTCCTTGCGGGGGTTCAGGCTTTGCAGGCTCTCCATCGCCTTGAGGCCGATCGGCGTCGCGGCGTTGTCGAGGCCGAGCATGTTCGCGGAGAAGTTCATCAGGATCTGGCCGCTGGCGGGATGGCCGGGCGGAATCCCCGGGAAGATGCGGGCGAAGAAGGGGCCGATCAGCCGCGCCAGCCACTGCACCGCGCCCGCCTTCTCCGCCACCGACAGGAAGCCGAGCCAGAGGGTCATCACGCCGGCGAGCGGCAGCGCGAGATCCATCACCGCCGTCTTCGCTGAGGTGAAGGTGCCGTCGACCACCGTCTTGAAGACCTCGGCGTTGCCGGTGACGATCCACTGGCCGAGCGCCGCGAGGAAGCCGACGGCGAAGAAGGCGACCCAAAGATGATTCAGGACCATGGCTCTATGCGTGTCCGCTTCCCGTTCCGGGGGCGAGCACGTCCTGCAGGAAGGTCAGGGTGCCGGCCGCGGCATCCATCATGGCGCGCGCACCGAGCGGCAGGACCGTGGCCCCGGGACCGTGCCCGGCCGGCCAGCCGCTGAGGACGGGGCGCCCGAGCGGGGCGAGGTAGTCGGCGAGGACCTCCGTCGGTGACTCCGCCCCCGAAAATCGACCGAGCAGAAAGCCGCTGGCTTCGGCGAGGACCCCCGCGTGGCGCAGTTGCTGGAGCAAGCGGTCGACGCGGTAGGGAGCTTCGCCCACCTCCTCAAGGAAGAGAATGGCCCCACGGACGTTCAACGCGTACGGTGTCCCGACGAGCGAGGCGATCAGGCTGAGGTTTCCGCCGACCACCGGGCCCTCCGCCCTGCCGGGGTGATGGAAGAGGGCCGTTTCCAAGGCCGGAGCCCAGCGAGCTCCGGCCCCCAGGCCTTCGCGGAGGATGTGGAATCCCAGCGTGTCGGGCGGGATCGGCGAGTCGACGAGGTCCGAGGCGAGCATGGGTCCATGGAACACGATCCGGCCGGCATTCGTGAACTGCGCGTGCAGGGCCGTGAGATCGCTGTAGCCGACGAACGGCTTCGCCTGCGCGAGTAGGCGCGGCCAAGAGATGCGGTCGAGCAGGCGCCCGCAGCCGTACCCGCCTCGGACCGAGAACACGGCGGCGATCTCCGGGTCGGCGAACACCGCCTCCACGTCGCGGGCCCGCAGATCGTCATCGCCCGCGAGAAACCCCTTCCGCGCGTGGCAACTCGGGTAGAGCCGGGCGTGATAGCCCATGCCCTCCAGCAGGCCAGGGATGCGCGCCACCGCCTCCGCTGGTGCCGGTCCGGCGGGCGCGATCACGCCGACGAGCGATCCGCGAGGCAGCGTGGGCACTGGACGGGAGGGCAAGCGGGCGGCGGGCGAAGTCATGCGGGCCGAAGCGGAGGCGTCAGGGCGAGGATCAGGTTGCGGGTGACGAAAGAGGCCGGTGCGCAGCGCGAGGCGGAAGCGTGTACTTCGGAGGGGAGGTGCCTTCGTTCAAGGGACGGAATTCGTCGACTCCATCCGTGCTTGCAGCCACGCATCGATGGCCGCGCCCAGTTGCGGCACCTTCCACGTGGTGGCTGTGTTCTCCGTCGGCGCGTAGCGTGTGCCGAGGTTCGAGAGCAGGGCGATGATGTAGTGACGGCGCTGCGGTGTGACTCCCACCACGATGCCCGCGTCCGACAGGAAATTCTCGGTCGTGCCGGTCTTGTGGTCGAATCGAACCGTGGCGGCGGCCTGTGCGGCGCGGATGTCGGGCGGTCGCTTCAGGTCAAAGGCGGAGAGGCTACCCTCGGTGGTGATCCAGCGCTCGGGCACGCGCGCCGGGATGCCCGGCCTCCAGCCGGGAACGCCGGCCACGGCGGTGCTGGAGAGCACCTCGTGCAAGGCTTGGCTCGCCAGCAACGCGCGCACTTCCGCCTGACTCGCGTCCGTGAGCAGGGGCGGAGTCCCCGCGTCCAGCCATGGCGGGGGCGGAGCTGCCGCGTCCAGCAGCCAGAGCAGGCGTGCGGTGTCCCAGGCGGTCATCTGCAGTTCGCCGACGCCGGCGCCGTCGCGGTTCATCCAGCCGCCATCCGGGCGCGTGTTGCTGAGGCGGAGCGTGGTGAGGCCGTAGCGGGTGAATGCGTCGTGCACCCGGTTGCGTGGCTCGGCACCGTCGATGCGGACGATCGCGCCGACGTGGTGGAGCAGCGCGACGAGGGCCGACGTCGCGTCGTTGCTGCTGACCGCGATCATGCGCTCCGCCCAGGCGCGCACTGGCCGTGTCTCGCTCCGGAAGGTCCACGGCGCAGCCCAGGTGGTGCGCTCGGCATCAATCTCGCGGGCGATGCCGACGAGGACCATGAGCTTGACGAGTGAGGCGGGGTAGGGAGCGACGAACCGTGGCTGATCGTCCCGTCCGCCCAAGGTGCGCCAGCTCAAGCGATCCCAGTCGGCTCCGGGCAGCCAACTCGCGGAGTTGCCCGCTGCGTCGCGTTGGTCGGCGAGGAAATGGACATTGCGCACCGAACCGAAGGATCCGGTGAACTCCGCGATCCGGCCGTTGGGGTGATCGCGCGAGAACAGGACGTTGGCGCCCACCGGTGGACCGGACGATGGGAAGGCGATGACTGCCACATCGATCGTCGGGAAGACTTCGACCGGCGCACCCTGTCGCAGGCGGTCGGGGGTGGATTGGAACTGCTGGGTTTGGACCGCGAGCAGCAGCGCGGCGGCGAGTTCGGCGGGGATCATGGCGCGGGCGGGGAGGGCGGATTCGGCTCCTCCGATGAGGCGGTCGTCCCGCGCCGACGCAAGGCGTAGATCACCGCTCCCACCGCGAGCGCGCAGGCGCCCGCGACGAGGTTGCGCCAGGTCGCGCTGGCGAGGAAGGCGAGCGAGACGGTGACGGCGATGATGGGAATGAGGTGACCGCCCGGCAGGCGGATCGCGCCCGGTGCATCGGGAAACTTGCGCCGGAGCACGGGCACGGCGGCGGCGGTCCCGATGTAGGTCGTCAACCGTGCGATCACCGAGAGCATGGCGAGTTGGACGAACGAGCCCGAGAGCGCGAGGACCAGTGCGATCGCGGTCTGCAGCACGATCGCGTTGGCCGGGGTGCGGTGGCGCGGATGGACGGCCGCGAGGGCGCGGGGACCGTAGCCGCTCTGGGCCAGGGCGAAGAGATAGCGCGGGCCCATCAGCGTCGTGTTGCCAAGATTGCCGATGATCGAGACGACGGCGCCGAACGTGAGCAGCGTGGCGGCGCCTCCGCCGGCGAACCGCGCGGCGGCCTCGGCCAGGGGAGCCTTGGCGGTCGCGACCTCGGGCAGAGTGCCCATGGTGATGACCTGCACGGCGGTGTAGATGACCGTCACGACCACGATCATCGTCAGCATGGCGAAGGGGATGTCGCGACGAGGGTTCCGGTACTCTCCCGCGGCCGCCGGAGTATTCTCGAAGCCGGCGTAGGCGAACAGCAGCAGCAGCGCCGCTTCACCCAGGGATGCATTCTCCGGCGTCGGTACGGCGCTCAGCCGTGCACCCTCGACGAACCACATCCCGACCAGGATGAAGAACACCAGCGGCACCAGCTTCGCGACGGTCAGGATGACGGCGGCGCGCGCGCCCGAGGTGACGCCGACCACGTTGATGCGTGCGAGGGCGAGCAGCGTCACGACGATGATCGCGGCACGCGGCCACCCTGAGGCCGCGGCAGGCCAGAGGTAGGCGGAGGCGAGGGCCAGACCGTTGGCAAGCGAGGCGAGTGAAGCGAGGCGCGCGAGCCAGGTCATCCAGCCGACCTCGAAGCCGATGAAATCTCCGAACGCCGCCCGGGTGTAGAGAAAAGCGGCACCGGGTTGATCGAAGTAACTCGCGGCCTCGGCGAAACAGAGCACGAGAAACGCGACGGCGATACCGGCGGCGATGACGGCCCAGGCGCTCGAGGGTCCCAGCAGCGCGGCGGCGGCGGCCGGGAGCAGGTAGACGCCGCTGCCGATGACATCGTTGATCGACAGGCCAACGATCTGCCAGCGGGAGATGCCGCGCACCAAGGTGGGTGCCGGAGAAGAAGAGGACGACATGGGGTGACCGCGGGCGCGGCGCAGTCAGGCTGACTTCGCCCGGCCGCGATTCAAGCTCCCGCGTCGAGTCGAGGTGAGCCATGTCGCGCCGCGCCGCCCGACACGTGTGGGTCGGGACGACCCCCGATTCCTGACGGATCAGGGGGTGGGTCCGGACGGAGCGGGAGGGCCGCCCGGGAGCGTTTGGCCGATGGCGTGATCGGCGGGACGCACGCCCCGCCGGTAGCCGCCGAAGCGATAGGGGGTCGGACTGTAGGGGTCGACCACCCGGGCGTCGGCGCGGCCCGGGACGAAGAGGCCGAGGCTCCAGTAGACGGAATTGACGACGAGGCGCCGCAGATCCTCGTCGGCCAGATCCGAGGCGGCGCCGAGGGTGGTGCAGACGATGCGTTGGGGCTTGCCGCCCTCGCGGGCGCGCTCCCGGCACCAGGCCACGGGCATCATCGGCTGGTTCACGGGTTGCTCGACCCCGTCGGAGGTCCGTACCTTGGAGTACGTTGCGGGTGGATCGGAGGCGTTCATGCCGCTGAGAACCTGTCCGCGCAGCAGGATCGTGGCGTCGGCGACCGGATGGGTTTCGTAGACCCCGGAGTCGGCGAGAATCGGCCCGACTCCGCGGAGGATGGGATG
>CAZEJZ010000216.1:0-5507 GCA_964512415.1 uncultured Opitutaceae bacterium | reverse complement strand
TTCTCGGTCGAGAAATAGGCCACCAAACGTGCGACGCGATCCCGCGTCCCCGGAGCCAGTTCCGCCGGGCGAGCAATGGCGACGGCGCGCTGGTCCGCCGGCATCTGGCGCACGACCTGCGCCACGGCTTCGATCAGGTGCAGGCCCTTCGAACCGGGTCGGAACGGAAGGTACTTCGCGAGCCCGGCCTCATCGACATGCGAGAGCGCGTTGAGCAACCCGCGGAAGTCCCCGCCGACGATGACCGCGCGCGACAAGCCCTGCGCAAACACCGCAAACTGCCCGAGCGTGCCGAGCTTCTCGAGGCGGCAAAACTCCAACGTGTCGTCCTGCAAGGCCGTGAACTCGATCGGGAACTCCTCCGGAATCTGGAGGCGCTCCATGTTCTTCAGCACCGGATTGTCCCGGTCACCCGCACTGGCCGATTGCTCGACCATGTCCCCGAAGGGATTGTCGAAGGCGAGCGTCTCCTTCAGGATGTCCACCAGTTGGTCAAACCGCTCCATCGGATGCCCGCGGGACGCCAACACCTCGTGCACCTCCGCGAACGTGAGGTCGATGAACATGCTGGGCGTTTCCTTGCGCTCCTTGTCCGGCCACTCCGGTCCCTCCAAGTTCTGCGCCAGGCTGTGCAGCGGGGTGTCCACCATGATGGACATCGAAAACGCACCACGAACCTCGTCCCATTCCTTGGCAGAATAACGCATGGCAGGGGTGATTTTCGGCAAGGCGACGGGGTTAAAGTCCCACGGTCATCGGTACGTCACGTGACCTGCTGAAGCATCTCCTGGGTCATGCGACGGTAGTCGTTGACGACGTTGTCCTGCGAAGGGTCCGCCGCATCCTGACTGATCAGCACCACCGGCAAACCGAGCGTCACCGCCCGACGAACCACCATGGCGTCACGAATCTGCGTCTGGAAGATCTTGGCGTTCGGAGCCACCCGCTTGGCCGCACGGAACTGATTGAGGCGCAATTGCATGCGCATCTTGGGGACCTCGATATCCACGCCGGTCTTGATCGCATTGAAGACCACGCTCTGAACCTGGGCGGGCGGGCCCATCGAAGACCGCCGGAAACTCGCCGACAGCGTGTGGAAGCGGTGCAGTTTCTCCACCAGCAGCGTAAATCCGATCAAGCTCAGCGCGTCCGGATTCGCCGGGACACAGATCTCATTCGCCGCGAAGATTCCACACTGGGACGCCCGCAGGATATTCGGCGGACAATCGAACAGGATGAAATCGTAGTTCGGCTCTACCATCGCAAGTTGCTCTTGGAAAACGAGAAACGGAGGACGCTTGGGGTCGCCGTTATACTCATTCTCCAGGTCAACCAAGTTGAAGGAGGTCGGCAGTAGATCCAGACCCGGCAGCGGGCACTCGCCGCTTTTTCCTTCGAGAGCATCCCGGATGATCAAATCACGCACCTGAACCTTGCCCGGTTCAAAAATCGAGTAGACGGCGCCCTCACCCGACGCGTTGATCTTGTTCCAGCGATCGAGCTTCAGCAGCCAAATACTGGCGTTGGACTGCGTATCGAAGTCGCAGACCAGCACGCGTTTACCCGCTTTCACCAGCGCTGCCGCGGTGTTGACGATGAGCGACGTCTTGCCTACGCCGCCCTTGTAGTTGATGAACGCAATCTTTCGGGCCATCGAAGGGAAAACCGACTTCCATATCGGCCACTAGGGCGTCTGCCTTAGTGACATCTGAATCGCCGAGGAAAATACTTCCCAGCGAGGCGGAGGTATTCGCTGGCGAGAGGCCAACCCGGTCCGTTTGATCAGGCCATGACGGATAAAGCCCGGCTCTTGCAATCCATCATCGCGGCCCTCGAAGCTGAGCTCACCCTCATCACACGCGCGGCGCAGTCCGCCCGTGAGGAGGCCATCGACGAGGAAAGCCGCCCGGAGAATCAGTACGACATGCACTCCCAGGAGGCTGCCTACCTTGCCGAGGGACAGGCCCGCCTCGCCGGGGAGATCCGCGACCATCTCGATCACTATCGCGCCCTCGACCCTTCCGCGCTCCACGCCCGCCAGTCCATCGCCCTCGGTGCCCTGGTCACCCTGCAACCCTTGAGCGGCCCCAGTCGGCGCTATTTCCTCGGACCGCGCGCCGGCGGGATGGAGGTCCTGGATCGCGACGGGCCAGTCCTCCTCATCACGCCCGCCTCCCCGCTGGGTCGCCAACTCCTTGGGCGCAAGGTCGGCGATCAGGTTGAACTCCCCGGCAAGGGTGTCGCCACTCGCCTGCGCATCAGCCAAGTCGACTAGCACCGATGCTTGCCGGCTCTCCCGGGCCCGGCTTTCGTCTTCAGGATGCGGGTTTCCTTGCTTCTCCTTTTTGCTCTCGCCCTCAACGTCACCGGGGCGACGGCGGCCACGATGCCGGACGATCTGCGCGCGGCCCTCGCGAGCTACCGGGCGGAAGGCACGCGGGGTTGGGCCTTCACCCAAAGCACCCGTGCTTCGGGCAAGAGCCTCGTCGAACGCTACGATCCCCGACTCCCCGAATTCAGACGCTGGACCCTGCTCCAGAAGGATGGCCGCGCTCCCACCGAGGAGGAGCGCCGGACCTACGCGGAGCAGCAGACCCGGCGCTCCCGCGGCGACACCGCCCCGAACGTCAAGGAACAGATCGACGAGTCCACCGCGGAACGCGTCGATGACGACGGCACCCGCGCCCGCTGGCGTTTTCGACTTCGGACGACCGATGAAGACGACCGGTCCGCCGCTCACATGGCGGCCACCTTCGTTCTGCACCGCCCCACTGCGACCATCGAGCGCATGGAACTGGCCAGCTTCGAGCCGTTCCGGCCGGTCACCGGCATCGCCATCGAGCAAGCCCGCACGGTCGTCGAGTACTCCCTGCCGGAGGGCGACCGGCCTACGCTGCTGCGACGCATCACGGTGACCCTGCGCGGTCGCGCATGGTGGATCAAGTCGCTGGACGACGACATGGAGGTCGTCTACTCGGATTTTGAATCCGCCGGGCAACCCAAACGCTAGGCCCTCCGCCGTCCATGCTCCGCCCCGCCTCCGATGACCCACGCACCGCGTGGTCCCACCGTACGTGGGAGGAGTTTGCCGCAGCGCCGGCATCGGCAACGCGGATCGCCATCTTGCCGCTGCATGGATTCGCCGATTACGGGCTGGGCCTGCCACTCGATGTCGAAGAGATCATCGTCGCCCGCTTGCTGCAGGACGCCCTGAACGGCGTTCCCGCCGCGGAGGTGTGCGTGCTTCCACCCCTGCGGCAGGTGCTCGGACCGTACGCCGCGTGCAGTTTCGGCGTCGATCCTGACACCGCAAACGCGCTGATCGCCGACCTCGCGGCGGGCGTGCACGCCGCCGGTTTCCGCAAGCTGGTTCTGCTCAACTCCAGCCCGTGGAACGCGGAGTTGGCCGCCTCGGCAGCGCTGGACGTCCGCGCGGCGCTGGGGCTCCAGACGTTCGTGATCCAGTTGTCCGGGGTGGGACTCGATCTGCATCCCGGCTCCGCGGACCGCGTACGGGCCCAGGCGGTGGGAGCGGCGCTGCTGGGAGTTGCCCCGGATACGGCGTTTCGGGCGCCCGATTTCGCGGACGAAGCACGTCGTCCGGGCTACTGGAACGTGCCGCCGCACGTCGTTCCTGACCTGAGTCTCTCGGGTCACGCGATCGTTGCCACCGCCGCAGACCGGCTGCGCCAACTCCTGGGAGAGATCGCGGCCCACCGCGCGGCAGCCGCGGCCCCCGCGCTGGCTCACTGGCAGCGGGCATCAGATGGTCCCGCCGCGGCCTTGCCGCCGGACCGCCGGGATCGTGCCTTTTCCCACCTCACCGGCCGTCAACTCGCCGCGCTCGTCGCAGCGGAAAAAGACGAGACGATCGCCCTGCTCTCGACGGGTGCGATCGAGCAGCACGGACCGCATCTCCCGGTCGGCGTGGATGCGTTCCTCGGCGAAATCTGGATCTCGGCGATGCGCCCCAAGCTGCCGTCGGCCCCCCCGGTGTGGCTCGCGCCCCCACTCCCCTACGGAAAGAGCAACGAGCACCGCGACTTCCCCGGAACACTCAGCCTCTCCGCTCGGTCGCTGCGCCAGGTCGTGTTGTCCCAGGCCCGTCAGCTTCAGGCCTGGGGATTCCGCCGCCTCGCCGTGCTGAACACCCACGGCGGAAACAGCGCCGTCCTCACCTACACGCTGCGCGAGATCCAGACCACGCTGGGACTGCGCACCACCCTTCTCTCCGTCCCGGCGTCGGCGGACTTGCCCGCACAGGAGCGCGCCCATGGCTTTCATGCGGGAGCGTGGGAAACGTCGCTGCTGCTCGCGGCCGCACCGGAGCTCGTCCGCCACGAGCGCGCGACGTGCGAGTACCCGGCGCGGATCGAGGATCCCAGGCTGCTTCGTCCGGAGAAAGCCCCCGCGACCTTCGCGTGGCTCACGTCCGATGTGTCGCGCAGCGGCGTGATGGGGGATGCGACGGCGGCGCGCGCGGATCTCGGTCGCAAGTGGCTCGACGAAGGAGCTGCCTCCCTTGCCCGACAACTGACCGAATTCAGCCAGTCGGCAGCGTCAGCCTGAAACCGGCGACCACTTTAGGACCGTCGTGGACAGCGGTGGCAGCGTCAATTGCACGCTCTGCTCAAATCCGTCCGCGGCGACCTCCTCGGTGTCCACACCGCCCTGGTTGCCGAGACCGCTGCCCCCATAATACTGGCTATTGGTGTTGATCACTTCCCGCCACCGGCCTCGGCGCGGCAGACCGAGCCGATAACCGGAACGGATCACCGGCGTGAAGTGACCGACGACGGCGAGCAGCGACTGCTCGGACGGGTCCGAGCGGAGGAAGGCAATCACGCTGGCCTGCGCGTCGTGACAGGCGATCCAGCGGAAGCCGCCGGGATTCAGATCGTTCGTGCCGAGAGCGGGGTCCCCGCAGTACCATTGATTCAGGTCGCGCACCAGCAGGCGAAGGCCTTCGTGGTCGAGGTACTGCGTCAGGTGCCAGTCGAGCGAACGCGTGTAGGCCCACTCTGAACTCTGCCCGAACTCGCCGCCCATGAAGAGCAGCTTCTTCCCCGGCCACAGCCACATGTGGCCGTAGAGCGCACGGAGGTTCGCGGCTTTCTCCGTCACGTGCCACGCCGACATCTTCATCAGCATCGAACCCTTCCCATGCACCACCTCATCGTGTGAGAAGACAGTGATGAAGTTCTCCGCAAACTGATACAGCATGCCGAACGTGAGATCGTTCTGGTGCCACTTGCGGTGGATCGGATCCTTCGCGAAGTACCGCAGGGTGTCGTGCATCCACCCCATGTTCCACTTGAAGTCGAAGCCGAGCCCGCCCTCCGCAGTCGGTCGCGATACGCCCGGGAACGACGTGCTCTCCTCGGCGATCATCCGGACGCCCGGATAGTAGTGGTGCACCAAGTCGTTGGTCAGCTTCAGGAACTCGATCGCCTCCAGATTCTCGCGGCCGCCGTCTGGATCTCGAGCTCCTGCTGGGGGCTGAAGGA